>CAXQAV010000351.1:0-13539 GCA_964221795.1 Luminiphilus sp.
AAAATACTCCCGCCGGAGGCCAAAAAGTCTCTGGTGCGACCCTTACAACTCCAGCAAGGCATCCACCAGACGCGCGGCACCCTGACGGAAGGTATCGACCGTCGGCAGGCCCATGCGCTTTTCCACCTCGGCAAGGTATTCCAGCGCCTCTTCCTCGGTCAGGTGCTGGGTGTTCACTGACACGCCGATCACTTCGCAGGCAGGGTTGGCGATGCGGGCGAGCGGCAGGGCTGTGTCGCGCAGCGCTTCAAGGCTCGGCAGCGCATAGTCAGGCAGGCCGCGCATGTGCTTGCGGGTGGGTTCATGGGCCAGCACCAGCGCATCAGGCTGGCCGCCGTGGATGAGCGCCATGGTCACACCGGAATAGGACACATGGAACAGGCTGCCCTGCCCCTCGATGTGATCCCAGTGATCTTCGTCATTGTCGGGGGTCAGGTATTCGACAGCGCCTGCCATAAAGTCGGCAATCACCGCGTCCAGCGGCACGCCGCCACCGGTGATCAGGATGCCGGTCTGGCCTGTGGGGCGGAACGTGGATTTCAGCCCGCGCTTCTGCATTTCGGCGTCCATCGCAAGGCCAGTGTACATCTTACCGACCGAGCAATCTGTGCCGACCGCCAGACAACGCTTGCCGGTCCGCTTTTTGCCGTTGGCGATCGGATAGGCGACCGAAGGAATCCGCACGTCAAAGAGCGAACGGCCATTCACGCGGGCGGCTGCCATCAGTTCCTTTTCGTCGCGCAGCAGGTTGTGCAGGCCCGAAGCGATGTCGTAGCCCATCTTCAGGGCCTCGACCAAAACATCCTTCCACGCCTGAGAGATTACACCGCCACGGTTGGCGACGCCGATCACGAGGGTCTTGGCGCCGGCGGCCAGACCTTCTTCCAGTGTCATATCGGTGATCTTGAGATCGGCCCCGCAACCTTCCATGCGGAACTGACCGACAGCATTCTCCGGACGCCAGTCCTTGATCCCTTGGGCCACTTTCGCGGCAAGCTGGTCAGGGGCATCGCCGAGGAACAAAAGGTAAGGGGTCTGGATCATGTCGCGCTCCGTCAAAGGGGTGAATCAGGCTTTGCTGGTGATATTGACGCAAACCGACGCAAGTTCTTCGCAGAAAACGGTGGTTTCACAGAAAATATTGGTGATTTCTTGCGCGATCTCAGACAGTTTAACGCAATCATCCCGCGCAATCGCACCAACCCGCCGATTCCTCCGAAAAACAAAAAACCCGGGCGCGAACGCCCGGGCAATGCTCTCAAAGACTTACAGGGAGGGAGGTGTTAGCCTTTGGAGAAGTCAGGGTAGGCTTCCATGCCCAGCTCAGCCATATCGAGACCGTTGATCTCGGATTCTTCGCTGACGCGGATGCCCATGACGGCCTTCAGTATCACCCAGACAACTAGTGCGATCACGAAGGTGAAGACACCGTAGGCGATGATACCTGTGATCTGTGCGCCCCAGTTACCTGTGTAGAAGGCAACAGCCAGCGTACCCCAGATACCTGCAAAGAGGTGGACAGGGATCGCACCGACGACGTCGTCGATCTTGAACTTGTCGAGCAGCGGCACAGTGAAGACCACGATCACACCACCGATTGCGCCGGTGATCAGCGCACCGAAGAGCGATGGGGCCAGAGGTTCAGCTGTGATCGACACCAGACCAGCCAGAGCGCCGTTCAGAACCATTGTCAGATCGACCTTCTTGTAGAGGATCTGGGTCAGGATCAGAGCAGCAACAGCACCGGCAGAAGCAGCCATGTTGGTGTTTGCGAAGATGCGGCCAACGTCTGTGATGTCACCAACGGTACCGGCTGCCAGCTGCGAACCGCCGTTGAAGCCGAACCAACCCAGCCACAGGATGAATGTACCCAGTGTTGCCAGAGCGAGGTTCGAACCAGGCATTGGAACAGTGCGGCCGTCCTTGTACTTACCGATACGTGGGCCAAGGATCAGCGCACCAGCCAGAGCAGCCCAGCCACCGACGGAGTGCACGATTGTCGAACCAGCAAAGTCGGAGAAGCCCATTTCGGACAGCCAGCCGCCGCCCCACTGCCAGGAACCCGAGATCGGATACATGAAGCCTGTCAAGACGATCACGAAGATCAGGAAGGGCCACAGCTTGATACGCTCGGCCAAAGCGCCCGACACGATCGATGCAGTGGCTGCAACGAACATCAGCTGGAAGAAGAAGTCGGAAGCAACGGATGCATAGTCAAGCGATGCATCGGCAGCAGCCAGACCAACTGGCTCCAGGACGGTGGGTACGAAGTTCGGCGCGAAGTAGCCGTTGAAATCGCCGGGGTACATCAGGTTGAAGCCAACCAGCCAGTACATGATCGCGGCGATCGAGAAGAGTGCGATGTTCTTGGTCAGCTGCATGGCGACGTTCTTGGAACGCACCAGACCGGCTTCGAGCATGGCAAAGCCTGCCGCCATCCAGAACACGAGGAAGCCGCCCACAAGGAACAGCAGGGTTGTCATGATGTAGGGGCCGATTTCATCAAAGCCCGGTGCGGCTTCTTCTTGGGCCAGCGCCAGTGTCGGCAGCAGCACAAGGGCGGCACCTGTTGTCAGTAGTTTGGTGATTTTCATCAGTTTGTTCCTCAGTTCACGCGATCAAAGCGCGTCATCATTGGTTTCGCCGGTCCGCACGCGCAGCGCGCTTTCCACGTCGAGAACGAAGATCTTGCCGTCGCCGATCTTGTCGGTCTTGGCAGTTGTCGCGATGGTCGAAACAACCTGATCGGCCATGCTGTCCTGCACGACGATCTCGAGTTTCACCTTCGGGACGAAGTTCACGGCGTATTCCGCGCCGCGATAGATTTCGGTGTGGCCGGACTGGGAGCCGAAGCCTTTGATTTCCGATACCATCATGCCGCGCACGCCCACGGCGGTCAGCGCCTCGCGGACCTCCTCGAGCTTGAACGGTTTGATTGTTGCAATGATGAGTTTCACTGTCTTCCCCTTGCAAATTCTCTGCGGGACACCGAGGGCAGCACCCGCTCGCAGAGAGACAAAGAGCGCGCCACTGACGGGCGGACAAGAATGCTGCAGGTGCAAACAGCACAGGAAACCTGCCTATTTGCACAATTTTTGCACAAATAATCCCTTTCGATTAAAAATTAGGCAAGTAGTGAAGGTCAGATCGGCGATTCTCCGCGCTCTACATTGCCAGCGAGTCGGGTTATGCTTTGCTCCAACGACACAAAAACAGTCGAGCAGACAATGAGTGGAAACGGAAACAAACGGCCGCCCCTGGTGGCGGAACGGCGCTATCCTGCGGGCAGCGGGCCAAAGAAAAAGCCTGCCGCAAAGAAGCCTGCAACCAAGAAACCGGCCGCCCGTCGCAAGGCCGCGCCACGCCGTGCCAAGCCCAAGGGTTTTATCGGCTATCTTCTGATGCCGTTCCGCTGGCTCTTCCGTCTGATCTGGGCTTTCACCTGGCGGATCGGCATTGTCGCGTCACTTATCGTGGCGGGATTCTCGTTCTACTTCGCCTACCAGCTCCCCGAGCTTGAAGAAATCATCGACGGGCGCGCCCGTGGTTCCGTGACGATGACTGACATCTCGGGCAATGTCTTTGCCTGGCGCGGGGACCAGTTCGGCGGGATGATTACGGCCGATACGGTCTCGCCCTACCTGCATGACGCTGTCGTGGCGACCGAGGACAAGCGCTTCTACCGGCATTTCGGCATCTCACCGCGCGGGATCGCCTCGGCGGTCCGTATCAACCTGCGCGAAGGGCGCGGGCCGTTGTCCGGTCATGGCGGCTCGACCATCACACAACAGACCGCAAAACTCCTTTGCCTTGGTGTCCCCTACGATCCCAACGAATGGGAAAGCGAAGCCGCCTATGAGGCCGACTGCCGCCGCACGACGCTCTGGCGCAAAATGCGCGAGGCCGTCTTTGCCATCGGCATGGAGATCAAATACTCCAAAGAAGACATCCTGACCCTCTACATGAACCGCTCCTACCTCGGTGCGGGCAGCCGTGGATTCGAGGCAGCATCGCAGCGCTACTTCGGGATATCGGCGGCAGAGGTGAACGCCGCGCAGGCGGCGATGCTCGCAGGCCTGCTGACTGCCCCTTCCGCCAACGCACCGACACGCAACCTGCAACGCGCGCAGGATCGCGCTGCCGTGGTGATCGGGTTGATGGAGGAACAAGGCTATCTGTCCGAGGCCGAGGCGCTTAACGCCTTGGTGAACCCCGCGACCCTGTCCGAGGCGGCCCGCGCCGAATCCGGTGGGTTCTTTGCAGACTGGGTGATGGAAAGCGGCCCCGAGTTCTTTACCCGCAACACCACTGAAGACGTGATCATCCGCACCACTCTCGATCCCCGCATTCAGGAAGCCGCTGAAGAGGCGCTGATCACCGTCTTTGAACGGGACGTCAAAGAAGGCTCCGAGGCACAGGCAGCGATTGTGGTCATGTCTGCCGACGGTGCCGTGCGCGCCATGGTCGGCGGGCGTAACATCAGCGCCACCGGCGCCTTCAACCGCGCGACGCAGGCGCTGCGGCAGACCGGTTCGGCCTTCAAGCCGTTCATCTATGCCGCCGCCCTCGATCTGGGCATGTCGCCTTACACCATGATCGACGACCGCCGCACCTGCTGGACAAGACGCGGCAGTCCCGAATGGTGTCCTGAGAACTACGACGACGAATTCGTGGGCCCGATCTCGATGGTCGATGCGCTGGCGACCAGCCGGAATATCCCCGCCATTCTGGTCTCCGAAGAGGTTGGTCGCGGGCTTGTTGGCGACGTGGCCAGCGGCTTTGGCATCAACCGCGAGTTCGCCGCCGGTCCCGCGCTGGCGCTGGGCGTGACTGAAAGCACCCTGCTGGAGATGACGGGGGCCTATGCCGGCATCCTCAACGGCGGCTCCCGCGTGGAGCCCTACGGTCTGACCGACCTGCGCTTTATGGGTGACGACACCTCGCTCATGGATTCCAGCGGCGCCGGCATCGGCGAGCGGGTGATCCGCGGAGAGGCGGCCCGCACCCTGACATGGATGATGACCAAAGTCGTCGAACAGGGCACCGGCCAGCGTGCCCGCATCGACGGCTGGCCGATTGCCGCCAAGACCGGCACGACGCAAGGGTCGCGTGATGCATGGTTCATCGGCTTTACCGGCGATTACGTCACCGGCGTCTGGATGGGCTATGACGACAACCGCCGTCTGACAGGGGTCACCGGTGGCGGCCTGCCGGCAACGATCTGGCGCGAGACCATGCTCCGTGTTCTGGATGGGCAGACTCCAACACCCTTACCGATGATCGTGCCCCAACGGCCCTTCGATCCGGGCCTTTTGCAGAGCGAAGGCGGGGTAGTGCAGGACCAGCAGGTGCTGAACCTGCTGGAGAATATCCTCGGCGGTGGCGGTAACTAGCGGTTACTCGCTCTGGGACTCTTCGCAGCGCTCATAGCGGAAGACGTAGCCGTCCCAGATCATATAGACCCCCGGGTCCTGCGCATCGAGCATCATGATCACGCGTTCCTGCCAGGTCGAACCCTCGCCGATGCAAGCCATGTCATAAAGCGTGGCATTCATCCCTTCGATCTCGACGGGGTTGGTCATGCGGCATTCGACCTCGACCCCGTAAAAGATCTCGTTCTCGATCTTGAGCGATCCACCGTCGACGCCCACCAATGCGCATTCGGCATTGACGGTCTGTTTGTAGACGCCATCGAAGGGGCTGGCTGCGGCCGCTGCGGGGAGCAGCGCCAGAAGCCCGAGCGTCAGGGTTGTATGCGACATCCTCATGCCAGTGGTTTTGCGGCACGGTGCCCGGCAAAGCAACGGTTCAGGATACCCTTCGGCAAAGTGTCGCGCGTGTCATGGCCATTTGGCCACGCATGTGCCGATTGCACAGAGCACCGATGCCCGATAGCGTCCCCGCGAAAGAACGGAGGACCACCATGAGCACCATCGAAACCCGCCTTGCCGAACTCGGCGTGACCCTGCCCGATGCCCCCGCACCTGCGGCCAACTATGTGCCCTACGTCATTGCCGGTGATATGGTCTATGTCTCTGGTCAGGTGCCCATGGGCCCGGACGGGTTCATCATCGGCAAGCTGGGTGCCGACATGAGCGTCGAGGATGGAGCAGCCGCTGCCAAAGCCTGCGCGATCAGTCTGCTGGCGCAACTCAAGGCCGCCTGCGGTGGCGACATCGACCGTCTGGTCCGCGTGGTCAAACTTGTGGGCTTTGTGAACTCCACCGCCGATTTCGGAGACCAGCCCAAAGTGATCAATGGCGCCTCCGATTTCATGGTCAACGCTTTGGGCGACAAGGGCCGCCATGCCCGTTCTGCCGTCAGTGCCGCCAGCCTGCCTTTCGGTGTCGCTGTCGAAATCGAAGCCATTTTCCAGATCGCATGACCCTTCCCGCCAGTTTCCTGACGATACCGCTCGCCCACCGCGCCCTGCATGACCGCAAGGCGGGGCGGGTCGAAAACAGCCGCAAGTCCATTCAGGCGGCTCTGGATGCGGGCTATGGCATCGAGATGGATTTGCAGCTCTCCTCGGACGGTCATGCGATGGTGTTCCACGACGACCTGCTGGAAAGGCTAACAGGAGAAAGCGGACCCGTGAAAGCACGGACGCGCGCAGAACTGGAAACGATCCCGCTGAAGGACGACGGCAGCACCATTCCCGCGCTTGAAGATGTGCTGGCCCAGGTCGCAGGCCGCGTGCCCTTGCTCATCGAGATCAAGGATCAGGATGGCGAGATGGGACCGAATGTCGGCGTCCTGGAACGGGCGACCGTCGCCGCCTTGCAGGGCTATCAGGGCGACGTGGCGCTGATGTCCTTCAACCCCCATAGCGTTGCAGTTCTGGCCGAAATCGCGCCGCATATCCCACGGGGCATCACGACCTCAAGCTACGAGGCGCAATGGTGGCCCGAGGTGCCCGAGGCAACCCGCGATATCCTGCGCGAGATCCCCGACTACGACCGCGTGGGGGCCTGTTTCATCAGCCACGAAAGCACCGACCTTGACCGCCCGCGCGTGGCCGAACTCAAGGCACAGGGGGCCGCGATCCTGACATGGACGATCCGCTCGGCCAAGGCCGAGGCAGAGGCGCGCCGCATCGTTGATAATGTGACATTCGAAGGCTATCTGGCTTGACCAAAGCCCACGGGCGCACAAGTTGAATGACATGAGCGACGCCCCCATCGAAATCACCGCCCATCCGACGATCAACGCAATCGACCCCGTCGATTGGGACGCCTGCGCCTGCCCCGAGGTCGCGGACCGAGGCCGCCCGCGCGACCCGTTCACGACCCAGCGTTTCCTCAAGGCACTGGAGGACAGCCGCTCGGTCGGGGCGGGCACAGGCTGGCAGCCCCGCTACCTCAGCGCGGTGCAGGACGGGCAGGTCATCGCGGTCGCCCCGCTCTATGCGAAAGGGCACAGCCAAGGCGAGTATATCTTCGATCACAACTGGGCCCATGCCTACGAGAACGCGGGCGGGCGCTATTACCCCAAGCTGCAGATTGCCGTGCCCTTTACCCCCGCCACGGGCCGCCGTTTCCTGACCCGCCCCGGGCATGAGGTGACAGGCATGTCCGCGCTGGTGCAGGGGGCTGTCCAGATCGCTGCCGAAAACCGTCTGTCATCCGTCCATGCCACCTTCTGCACCGAAGGCGAGGCGCTCGCGGGGGCCGAGATGGGCCTGCTGCACCGGATCGGCCAGCAGTCTCACTGGGTCAACGACGGTTACGCCGATTGGGACGGGTTTCTGGCCGCGCTCTCCAGCCGCAAGCGCAAGACGCTGCGCAAGGAGCGCGCACAGGCCAATGCCTTCGGCGGCGAGATCATCTCCCTGACCGGCGACGAGATCACCGAGGACCATTGGGATGCCTTCTGGGTCTTTTATCAGGACACGGGCGCCCGCAAATGGGGGCAGCCCTACCTGACACGGAATTTCTTTCATTTCGTTCACCAGACGATGCGCGATGATGTGCTGCTGGTTCTGGCCCTCCGTGACGGTCGGCCTGTTGCCGGTGCGCTGAATTTTATCGGGCGCGAGACGCTCTATGGCCGCTACTGGGGCTGCATCGAGCATCACCCCTGCATGCATTTCGAACTCTGCTATTATCGGGCCATCGACTATGCCATCGCGCAAGGCATGCAAAAGGTCGAAGCGGGCGCGCAGGGCGAGCACAAACTGGCGCGCGGCTATCTGCCGGTGGCCACACATTCGCTGCACTGGTTCGCGGATGCGGGTTTCAAAGACGCCGTTGCGCGCTATCTGGTGGCAGAGCGCGAGGCCGTGGATCACGAAATCGAAGTGCTGACCACATACGGCCCGTTTCGCAAGGCGCAAGTGGAGGAACAGGAATGACCGAGAGACTGACAGACGCAGAACGGGACGCTCTGATCGCGCGCGGCTGGACAATGGTCGAAGGGCGCGATGCTATCCACAAGACATTTGTCTTTAAGAACTTCATCGAGGCGTTCGGCTTTATGACACGCGCGGCCCTCTGGGCGGAAAAGCTGAACCACCACCCCGAATGGTCGAACGTCTACAAGACGGTGGAGGTCACGCTGACCACCCATGACACCGGCGGGTTGAGCGAGCTGGATGGCAAGCTGGCAGCCAAGATGGACGCGCTGGCGGGGTAGGAACCGCCCACGCCCTGTGCGCTAGGTGCGGACCACAAATCGCCGTGCCTGTCCGACGCAATATTGCAACCGGACAAAACGTCCCCGCCGCGCCGGTCTGCGCTCCGCGGGACACTATCCCGACCGGGTGATGTGCATGGTCGTTCATGAAGGCTATGTCGAAGGCCGCTCAAGGCGCACCGGAACCCTCAGTGACGCGGAGGTGTTCCGGCATATGATCGCGCAAGGCTGGCAGGCTGACACGGCACAGATCGGCGCATCCTTCATGCTCCCCTATTTCCCCGAAGGCCCGCTTGCGGCGATCCTCGAAGGGGCACTGATCTTCCACAGTGCCGCGCCCCGCGACACAGAACTGGCCTTGCGGGACGCGATTAACAGGGTAGACAACAGCGCGTTTTGCCCCTGATCAAATGGCACGTTCTGGTCGTCCACGGACGCACCGACGGCGTCCATCCTGTGGCCGAGGCGCGGCGCATCGCCAAAGGGTTCGCGGATACCGAGCTCTGGATCATGGAAACAGCCAACAGCTTGCCCGTCGCAGGTCACCCTCTGTGGAAAGACCAAAAGGCAGGTCTGCGTGAGTTCCTGCTGCGCGACGACGAAGTCTAGGGGCTAGAGCGTCCGACCCAAAGGCGGTTCGACCACTAGGAGGCAGCGCCGGCCTCGATCTGGTCTGCGAGAAGGGCGTGCAGATGCGGGACATCTCTGCCTGCGAGCCGATCGCACAGCACCTTCGCCACACCCGGGTGTAGATGGATGCCCGCCGGCAGCCGGTCTAGTTGCGAGTCCCGAATTACTTGATCCGCCTCTGCGGGGGCTTACTCTGATCAAAGGGCAGGTCCCGGACCTGTCAGCGGAATTTGAAGTTATGCCCGAGGATCTCGCAAAGCGTGAACCCGATGAGGATGGCATGCATCCGATCGCCAGAGCCGTCGGTGCGTTGCGCGCCAACACCACGGGCACATCGGTGTTGGCGAGAATACACGCAGTCGGCCGCGGATGTGAAAACCGCGTCAAATAAGGGTCAGAATATTGAAATCAGATGGAATTTCATGCAATCAGCGCTCCTTCAGATTGGGTAAGATTGTCGCCCCGTCTTGAACTTCCCGCTCAGGCATGCCCTAAGCGCAGGCTTTAAGACGCAACAGACAAAGTGCGGAGACGATCATGGAAACATTGATGACAACCGAAATCTGGAACGGGCAGTCGCTCTCCGATTTCCTGACGCTGGAATTCCTTGCCTCGGCGGTGGGCAGCGTGCTTGGCGCGATCCTGATCCTGATCGTGGGCTTTATGGTCGGCGGCTGGGTGCGCAACCGGATTGCCAATATCGGTGGCAAGAGCGCGCATCTGGACGATACGCTGTTCAACTTTCTGGGCAATATCGCGCGCTATGTAGTCGTCGGTTTTGCGTTTCTGTTTGTCCTCAACACCTTCGGCGTCCAGACAACCTCCGTTGTCGCGGTCATCGGTGCCGCCGGTCTGGCCATCGGTCTGGCGTTGCAAGGGACGCTCTCGAATGTTGCGGCTGGCGTCATGATCGTGTTCTTCCGTCCGATCAAGATCGGTGACTTCGTGCAGGTCAACGGCCAGATGGGGACGGTCAAGGATATCACGCTGAACTACACAGAGCTCGCGGAACTGAGCAACGTGCAGATCATCATTCCCAACAGTCAGGTCTGGGGGAATACCATCATCAACTACTCGATCTACAAGACCCGCCGCGTGGAATGGATCTTCGGTGTGGGGTATGGCGCGAACCTGAAACTGGCCGAGGACACGATCCGCGACACCATCATGGCCGACCCCCGCGCCAAGTCCGACCCCGAGCCATTTATTCAGGTCAGCAACCTCGGCGATTTCTCGGTCGATTTCACGGTGCGGGTCTGGTGCGACAGCGCGGATTTCTTTGCCTTCAAGACCGACATGACCCGCAAGGTGAAAGAGGCGCTGGACGAAGCCGGCATCGATATTCCATTCCCGACACGGACGGTTTTGCAGGCGCAGGGGTAGATTTCCCGCACAGAAAACCGCTCTTTGTGGTCACTTCGGGTGACACGCGGGACGGTGGGGCGGCGCTAGTCTCATTTGTGAAGACACCGGATCGGCTGGTGTCCCACAAAGGAGATGCACGATGGACCCCACCATGTTTATGTCCTCCCCTACCACCCGCGACCCCAACCGCCCTGACGCGGGACAGATCGACGCCTTCTACGAAGAACACGGCGCGAATCCGGTCTGGACCCGCGGCGCCGCTGCCATGGCAAGAGTCTGGCGCCTTCTGTCCGGTCTCGCCCGCGAGAAAGCGGAAGCACGTCAAAGTTTTGCCCAAAGCCGTCTGCGCATGGTAGACTGAAACCATGCTGCACGTCGCCACCAACCCGCAGGCCGAGGATCAGGCCGCGATTATCGCGGTTCTGCATGAAGAAACTGCGGCCTATCTCGCCAAGGACTTCGACCGCTGGGCCGCGTGCTGGCTACCGTCCGAGCGCACCACCGAGGTGACGTCCGGTGCGCAGGGCCTTTTGGTCAACCGCGGCTGGGAAACGATCGCCGCCGCGCGCAAGCAGGAGATGCTGGACCTGCCCGATCCGATCGAGAACGTCAGCAGTGACCACATCAACTTTCAGGTCACGCAGGACGAGGATATGGCGTGGGTCACATACCTCACCCATTGCAGCTGCGTCGGCCCCTCGCATTTCGACACGCCCGATATCTTCGAGACACGGGTGCTTGAGCGGTTCAAGGGCCGCTGGCTGATCTCCTACATGAGCGTCCTCAGCCTGCGGTCCGGCCTTGCAGACCCGACCCGGGTGCAGGTCGCGGCGGGCGGGCGTATCCTCTGGGCGGCGCCTGATACGCTTGCCTTGCTGAAAAAGCATCCGCATCTGACAGTCTCGGCGGGGTACCTGCGCGCACGACGGCAGGATTGGGACAAGGTCCTGCAGCAGGCGATCCGCGAGGCGGCGTCCTATACTCCCTACGAACATTTCAACACCATCCCCACCGACAAGATCTACAATCCGATGGTGCCCATCATTCTGGGTGAGGACGAAAACGGCGGTGTGCAAAGCTGCACGGTTTACCCCCGCGACGGGGCGACTTACGTCAGTTTCGACGACGGCCACCGGATCACCCGCAGCATCGCGACAGCACGGATGGTCTTCGGCTTATCCGACGCGCAAAGCCGCCTCTGCGAGGCGATTGCTTCCGGTCTCAGCCTGACCGCAGCCGCCGAGGCGCTGGGGATCACGCTCAACACCGCGCGGACCCATCTTTCACGGGTCTATGACAAGACAGGCGTGAATTCGCAGACCGCACTGGTGCGGGTCCTGCTGAGCGTCGGTATCGCCGCTGCATGAAGAAGGGCGGCCCGCTGGACCGCCCTCTCTCTTATCCCATCTGAGCCACGAGCGTTTGCCCCGCAGAAATCTCGCACTGGCCGTTGGGCGGCTCAGGGTTGAAAATCGTCACTTTCCCGTCCTCGACCAGCATCGAATAGCGCTTGGAGCGGTCAAAAAAGCCAAGATGCGGCACGGTAAAGGTCAGGCCCAGCGCCTTGGTAAAGCTGGCGTCGGCATCCCCGAGCATTGTGATGCCAGCCGCAGCGGCACCCGTCGCCTCGCCCCATGCCTTCATCACGAAGGGGTCGTTGACGGCCACGCAGATGACCTCATCCACGCCTTTCGCCTTCAGATCGTCCATAGCGGCAATAAAGCTCGGGACATGCGCAGCAGAACAGGTGCGCGTATAGGCCCCCGGCAGACCGAAGATCACGACCTTGCGGCCCTTCAGTTTCGGACCGAGTTCGACTGATCCGGGGCCGTCGTCCCCGAAGACCAGAAATGTCGCTTCCGGCAATGTATCCCCTACCGCGATTGTCATAAATGTTGCTCCTGTTCGCATTGTGCCTTTCATCCGCCCAGATGTAGGGTGCGCCACGCCGAGCGCCAGAAGGAAAGTGATAAAAACCATGACTCATGTCGTTGTGATCGGGGCCGGACAGGCCGGAGCCTCTTGTGTCGCCAAGCTGCGGTCCGAAGGGTTTGACGGACAGATCACCCTGATCGGCGCCGAGCCCGTGCCGCCCTACCAGCGCCCACCGCTCTCTAAAGCCTATCTCCTGGGCGAGATGGCCGAAGAGCGCCTCTACCTTCGGCCCGAGGCGTTCTATGCCGACCATGACATCACGCTGCGGCTGAAGACTTGGGTGGCGGACATCAACGCGGGCGAAAAGACCATCTACATCGAGGGCGGTGAGCCCATTCATTATGACGAACTGGTCCTGACCACAGGCTCTTTCCCGCGCAAGCTGCCTGCCAGCATCGGCGGTGATCTGGACGGTGTCTTTACGGTGCGCGATCTGGCCGATGCCGCCGCGATGGCGCCGGCGTTTACCGCCGGTAAGCGCCTGCTTGTCATCGGCGGCGGCTATATCGGACTGGAGGCAGCGGCGGTCGCTTCCAAATTGGGGCTGCAGGTCACGCTGGTCGAAATGGCCGACCGCATCCTGCAACGGGTCGCAGCCCCGGCGACTTCGGACTATTTCCGCGCACTCCACAGGTCGCATGGCGTCGATATCCGCGAAGGTGTCGGGCTGGCGCGGTTGATCGGCGACGGTCATGTCACAGGCGCGGAACTGACCGATGGCACCGTGCTGGAGATCGACTTCGCCGTGGTCGGCGTTGGCATTTCACCCGCAACGATCCTTGCCGAAAGCGCGGGTGTCGATGTGGGCAACGGGATCATCACCGACGATCACGGACGCACCTCGGACCCGCATATCTGGGCGGCAGGCGACTGTGCCACCTGCAACTTCGAAGGCCAGACCATCCGTCTGGAAAGCGTCGGCAACGCCATTGATCAGGCCGAGGTGGTGGCGGTGAACATCGCGGGCGGTGACAA
>CAXQAV010000352.1:0-7070 GCA_964221795.1 Luminiphilus sp.
CCGCTGGTTTTGGTGCCGCGACGAGTTGTGGTTTGGACGTCGAGGAAGGAGCAGGCTTTGCCGTAGGCACAGGCGACCGCGTCGCGTGTACTTCGCGAATGACCGGATCGAAATAGGCAAGCTCAGCCAGAATAACCGGGGCGGTCTCCGCTGGTGTAGTCGCCTCTTCAGCGACCTCAACCTCAGGCACATCGAGTGCTTCGCCCTCATCCTCGGCCACAACAGTTGTGCTTGCCGCCAGCTTCAGATTTGTGCCCGAGACAACCGCCGGTGCCCCGCGCACGATTTCAACCTCTGGACCCACAAGCTCTGCCATGACTTCACTGGGTCCAAAAAAGAACTCCTGAGAAATACCGTCTTCAAGGGGATTGGCGACGAAGGCCACAGGGCGGAAGCCGTGGCCGTCTGCAAAACTTTCGGCCTCGGCCAATGTCTCGCGGGCGACAGCCGCGATATAGGTCTTTCCGCCTTCGGATATCTGGTCAACGACAAGGTCAAAAAGACTGTATGGGGTCGCGCCTTCCAGGACGGCATGGACCTCGGCCACCGAGGCTTCCGGCTTGTCCAAAGTCAGGAGTTTGATCTGATCGGGCGGGATGATGACCTTCGTGGCAAAATCATCCGGCGCAATCTCGAGCGCTTTTGCACGCAAATCGGCGAGGGCGTCGTCCAGTGTTTCGCTGGCCACGTCGACACGCCCCACCCGCCGCCAGCCATGGGCGGCGAGGTGCAACAGGTCAATCCCGTCACGCGACAGAGAGAGCGCAAAATTGGCTATCATAGGATGCGTCTAGCACGATCAATCTACAGGCAAAACGCGTTTGCCCCCACGTTTGTCATGCTAAAGCAGAAACCCGCCCAGGCCAAGTGCAGGGCGGGTTTCATTTCGGTTTAGGCGGTCGCTTTTGCCAGTGCCTGATCCAGATCGGCGATCAAATCATCGGCATCTTCGATCCCGATCGACAGGCGCACGATCCCGGGGCCTGCACCTGCGGCCTCTTGCTGTTCGGCCGTCAACTGGCGGTGCGTGGTCGAGGCGGAATGAATGATCAGACTGCGCGTGTCACCAAGGTTGGCCACATGGCTGAAAATCTCGAGGCTATCGACCAGTTTGACACAAGCGTCATAGCCACCCTTCACTGCAACGGTGAAGAGCGCACCCGCCCCGCGCGGACAGATCTTTGGCACCAGATGCGAATAGGGCGAGCTTTCCAGACCGGCATAGGTGACATAATCGACCCGAGGATCATCCTCGAGCCATTTGGCGATCTTCATCGCGTTCTCGACATGACGCTCCATCCGCAACGACAATGTCTCGATCCCCATCAGCGTATAGTGCGCCGCTTGCGGGTTCATCGTCATCCCCAGCTCGCGCAAGCCGATGGCGATGCCGTGGAAGGTAAAGGCGAGCGGCCCAAAGGTCTCAGCGAACTTCAGGCCGTGGTAGGCAGGTTCCGGCTGGCTGAGCGACGGGAACTTGTCGTTGGCCGCCCAGTCGAACTTGCCGCTATCGACAACACAGCCACCGGTGACGGTGCCGTTGCCGGTCAGGTATTTTGTGGTCGAATGAACCACCAGCGTCGCCCCATGCTCGATCGGACGGCAGAGGTAGGGCGTGGCCGATGTATTGTCGACGATCAGCGGAATGCCCGCCTCATCGGCGATACCCGCAATCAACTCAAGGTCAGTGATGTGGCCACCGGGGTTGGCAATCGCTTCGCAAAAGACCGCGCGGGTGTCGTCGTCAATTGCGGCTTTCACCGCTGCAGGATCATCCATATCGACGAATTTTGCCGACCAGCCGAAGCGCTTGATGGTCTGGCTGAACTGCGTGACGGTGCCGCCATAGAGGCGGCTGGAGGCCACGATGTTCCGGCCTGGCTGCATCAACGGGAAAAGGGCCATGATCTGCGCGGCGTGACCCGAAGAACAGCAGACAGCACCCACACCGCCCTCAAGCGTGGCAATACGTTCCTGCAGGGCGGCAACGGTGGGGTTGGTCAGGCGGGAATAGATATAACCCACCTCCTGAAGGTTGAACAAAGCCGCCGCATGTTCGGCGTCACGGAACACATAAGCCGTGGTCTGGTAGATCGGCACCTGCCGCGCACCGGTCGCGGGGTCAGGCCGCGCACCGGCGTGAATTTGCAGCGTATCAAAGCCGTAGCTTGGACCATCAGTCATTTTGGGACTCCCTTTTGGACTTGTTGACGCTAGGTGTAGGCGCAATTCGAAACGCACTCAACGCCTGCGCGCAAAAGAGGACCAAACATGCCCCATCCCTTCCATTTCGCGTTCCACGTTTCCGATCTGGATGAAGCCCGAGAATTCTAGTCCGGCGCCCTTGGTGCCACCGAAGGGCGCTCGACTGATACATGGGTCGATTTCGACTTTTTCGGCCATCAGCTCAGCCTGCATCTGGGCACGCCGTTCGCGAACGAGGCCACGGGCAAAGTCGGTGATCATCTGGTACCGATGCCGCATTTCGGAATTGTCCTACCGCTCGACGAATGGACCGAGCTGGCAGGCCGGCTGGAAGAGCGTCAGACAGATTTCATCATTGCGCCTTCGGTCCGTTTCAAGGGCGAGCCGGGCGAGCAATGGACGATGTTCTTCCGCGACCCTTCGGGCAACCCGATCGAGGTCAAGGGTCTGGCAGAGGAAAGCGGCCTTTTCGCGAAGGCAAGCTAGGCCCTTCTTTCTCCGGGGATACTCCGGGGTGAGCGGCCATGGGCTGCGAGGGGCAGCGCCCCTCCGGCTCCCTAGCGGACCCAGAGACCTGCGGCTTTGATCCTGTTGCGGATCGCGCGCTCCTTGCGGGGCAGGTCGTCGCGGTCGAAGAGCGCACGCACCTTGTGACCCCGCTTCTGGTAGATCATGCGCTTCATGGGCTCGTAGAGCTTGAGCACCTTCTTGACCTTGTTGGGCGCGGTGATCTCTTCAAGGAGGGCGACAGTCTCGTCAGGTGCTGTCGCATAGAGCAATGGCAAATAGCGGTAATGGTTGGTCGTCTCCCCATCCAGACCGTCCAGTGCAGGTCCCGGCCGCCCACCGCCAAAACTGTGGATCACCAGCGGCAGGGCCACCTGATCAAGCCAGGGATCAAGCGGCTGGATCACCAGTTCGGCGGGCGGATCATTGCGGATCACAGTCGCATAATCCGCAAATCGCGCGCCAAAGCTGACCGGATCGGCGCCAAAGAACCAGCCTGCGTTTAAATAGAGATAGCGCTCCCAGTATTCGTCGGGCTGCGACAAATCGAGCGAGCTGGCAAAAAATCCAGACCGAACCGGTCGTAAAGCGATTTCCAGATCGCCGTGTAGCCGGGCCAATAGAGCTCTTCGACGGGCCAAGTGCCCTCGCGGTGCATGGAGGCTGCGGGACGGTCGAAATCGAATTGAACCTAACCAAGATCACCCGTGATCAGCGTATCGCTGTCGAAAAAGACAAAAGGCTCGCCTTCCGGCATGACGTTCAGGCCCTCCATCTTGTTGCCATGTTGATAACGCTGGCCGAAGTGTGCGCTTTCGAAAGGACGGATCTCCGCATCCAGTGCCGTTAGCGCCTCCGCCAGCGGAGCAGGGATGCGCGGATCATGGTCCCAAAGCGGGCCTGGTTGGGGTTCAGCGACAATCAGCTTTCCCTCATAATCGGGCGATGACGCGCGCAAGGACACGGCAAAAAGCAGGGCCTCGAAAGCCAGCCGCCCGTTCTGGCCGACGATCATGATATTGGGATGAGTGAGAGGCATGTCGGCGCAACAATTCCATTTGGCGCGTCTGCCCCGACTTAGACAGATCGCCCCTACCATGCAAACCCCGAACGCCCTTTGGACCGATATGTCGGCGCGATTTCGTCGCACCGGTTGCAAAGTAGACAAGATCACCGTTTTCAGCATATTTGAAATCAGATTTCGATATTGGTGATCTCATGCCTGTGAAGATTGATATGTTGCGATGCTTCCGGGCTGTGGTTGAGCACGGTCGTCTGTCGGACGCGGCTGCATCGCTGGGGCGCACGACCTCCGCAGTGTCGATGACCCTTTCGCAATTCGAAGAGTGGATCGGAAAGCCGCTTTTCGAGACCAGCCGCAAGTCGCGCCTGACCCCTCTTGGCGAGCAGGTCTATCAGGAGGTCCGGCGCGAGTTGGACCACTTTGACAGAACGCTAACAAATATCGCGGGCCTTGCCGAAGCGCAGATCGGGCGGGTCCGTCTGGCGGTGACGCCGTCGGTGGGATCGGTTCTCATGCCAGAGATACTGCAACGGTTCATGGCCAAGTATCCCGAAGTCCATGTCGAAATGCGCGACATGACCAGTGCGAATGTGCAGCTCGCGCTCTCACGCGACGAAGTGGATATCGGCATCGGCACTCTGGGCACCGCGCCCGGTCTCGCTTTGCGCAGGTTGTTCAGCGATCCGTTCGGTGTGATCTGCCGCCCCGACAGCGCTTTGGCGCAAAAGGTTTCAGCGGCGAATTGGGGCGATCTTGCGAAAGAGACATTCAT
The DNA here is from genome assembly GCA_964221795.1 of Luminiphilus sp. Taxonomy (GTDB): domain Bacteria; phylum Pseudomonadota; class Alphaproteobacteria; order Rhodobacterales; family Rhodobacteraceae; genus Yoonia. The sequence continues at coordinate 4,509 of CAXQAV010000352.1, forward strand.
CGTGAACGGCCTCTGTTCGCTGATCCGCGATACAGCCTTTCAGCCGATCCTGCAGGGCGCGCCGCTGAATGTGCCGAATACATCCTCACTCTTGGCGCTGGTGCGGGCCGGTGTCGGCGTCACATTGCTGCCGAAACTGGCGCTCGCGGCCGAGCAGACCGATCTGGTCTTTCTCCCGCTCGCGGATCGCGAAGTCCGGCGCGAAGTCTTCATGGCAACATCAGAGCCACATCTGCTCTCTCCTGCTGTCAGTGCCTTTGTCGCAGAGGTTATGGCGGAAGATTTTCAGAAATACTGAATCAAATGACGTTATGGTGAGTTTGACTTCAGGCATTATGAAGTGATTTAAGTGTGAGGAGATCCCACCCAAAGGAAAGGCTTCACAATGTCAGGGACATTTCGCAATTTCATTGGTGGTCATTGGGTTGATGGCAAATCTGCCATCGCGAACGTCAACCCATCGGATATTTCAGACATCATCGGCCACTACGCGCAGGCAGAGGCGGCGCAGGTGGATCAGGCCATTGACGCGGCCCGTCGGGCGCAGGCGGAATGGGCTTCCTACGGGCTGGAGCGCAAACAGAACGTCCTAATGGCGATTGGCAACGCGCTGATGGCGCGCGCCGAGGAACTCGGCACGCTTCTCAGCCGCGAAGAGGGCAAGCCGCTGGCCGAAGGCAAGGGCGAGGTTTTCCGCGCGGGGCAATTCTTTACCTATTTCGCCGCCGAAGTGCTGCGTCAGATCGGCGAAAACGCTGACAGTACGCGCGACGGGATCGAGGTCGATATCCGCCGCGAACCTGTGGGCGTGGTGGCGATCATCAGCCCGTGGAACTTCCCGACCGCAACAGCCAGCTGGAAAATCGCACCAGCGCTGGCTTTTGGCAACGCGGTCATTTGGAAGCCTGCAAATCTGACGCCTGCCTCTGCGGTGGCGCTGACCGAGATCATCGCGCAGCAGGATATCCCTGCGGGCCTGTTCAATCTGGTCATGGGGGCAGGGGGCGAGGTCGGCCAACGTCTTGTCGAAAGCCCGCAGATTGACGCGATCTCTTTCACCGGCTCCGTGCCGGTGGGCAAGGGCATTGCTGCCGCAGCTATTCCCAATCTGACCAAAGTGCAGATGGAGATGGGGTCCAAGAACGCGCTGGCCGTCATGGATGACTGCGATCTTGATCTGGCCGTGACGCTCGCGCTGGGCGGGGCTTTTGGCGGAACCGGCCAGAAATGCACCGCATCTTCCCGCCTTGTCGTGCATGAGGCGGTTCATGATGCCTTTGTCGAGAAACTGGTCGCAGGGGCAGAGGCGATGAAAGTCGGTCATGCTTTGGCCGAAGGCACGCAGATCGGGCCTGTCGTGAGTGAAGGGCAACTAAACGAGAACCTCGCCTACGTCGACATCGGCAAATCCGAGGGTGCAGAGCTCGCTTGTGGCGGTGTGCGCGTTGCGCGCGAGACCGACGGTTTCTTTATGTCGCCGGGCGTGTTCCTCAACACCAGCAACGATATGCGCATCAACCGCGAGGAAATGTTCGCGCCGCTTGCCGCCGTGATCAAGGTCGGCAGCTATGAGGAAGCCCTGCATATGGTGAATGACACCAACTTTGGGCTGACCTCCGGGATCGTCACCAAGAGCCTTGCGCGCGCTACGCATTTCCGGCGCAATGCCCGCACCGGCTGCGTCATGGTCAACCTGCCGACAGCGGGGACAGATTATCACGTGCCCTTCGGGGGACGGGGCGACAGTTCCTACGGCCCACGCGAGCAGGGGCGCTATGCAGCCGAGTTCTACACCACCGTGAAGACGGCCTATATCGCCTCCGGCCGGCCGGAGTAGGGGCGATGTATCTGATTGATTGCCTGCAATACGCCAACTGGTCCGAGAAGATCTTTCGCCAGATGCGCGAAGGCGGAGTGGACGCCGTCCATGTCACAATCGCCTATCACGAGAATTTTCGCGAAACGGTCCTGAATATCGAAAAATGGAACCGCTGGTTCGAACAATACCCCTACCTGATCTTTCACGGCGAATGGGCCAGTGATGTGGCGAAGGCCCGCGAAACCGGGCGCACGGCGATTTTTTTCGGGTTCCAGAACCCCAGCCCGATAGAGGACGATATCGGTCTGGTCGAGGTGCTACACAAGCTCGGCGCGCGGTTCATGCAGCTCAGTTATAACAATCAGTCGCTGCTGGCCACGGGCTGCTACGAGGCCGAGGACCCCGGCATCACCCGCATGGGGCGGCAGGTCATCAAAGAGATGAACCGCGTGGGGATGGTTGTGGACATGAGCCACTCTGCCGACCGCTCGACGATCGAGGCGGCGGGCATCTCGGAACGCCCCATTTCGGTGACCCACGCCAACCCCCATGCATGGCATCCCGCCTTGCGGAACAAACGTGACGAGGTCATCCGTGCGGTGACGCAGAACGGCGGGATGATGGGCTTTTCGCTCTACCCGCATCATCTCAAAGGCAAGTCGGGCTGCACCTTGCAGGACTTCTGCACCATGGTGGCATCAATGGCCGAGACCTTTGGCGTTGACCACTTCGGGATCGGTTCG
>CAXQAV010000353.1:0-3927 GCA_964221795.1 Luminiphilus sp.
CGATGAAAACCACGAAGCCCGAGGCGCCTGCGAGCGTGACCAATGCGGGGCGGAGCAGCAGCGCTTTGAGCGCCCCGCCCAGCTTTCCGCGCAGCCACTTAAGCGGCCCATCACGGCGCTTTGGTGGTTTGACCCCCAGGACTTTGGCTTTAATCTTGTTCATCTTCCCAACCTTTCTCGTCCCGGTCGATTTCGTAACTGAGCCGCGCAGCCGGCTCCTCTACCGGATAAGGGTCTTCCAGCGGGTTATTGTTCGCCCAGGCGCCCCAGGGCGAAATCCGCCAGAATTTCACACGCTGCGCCTTCAGCGGCGGCAGGCGGCTAACCAGCAGCAACTGCGCATCTTCACTCATCTGTCTGATTTCTTCGGGCGCCATCAGGGGCCTGCCAATTTCCGACAGGCTCTCGCCTACCTCGTCAGAATCGAACCGCCCAAGATTGTAGGTCCGCGTCTTGACAGTCTTCTGACCAAGCGCTTGCGAGAGCGTCTTCGACAATTCAATGTCCTGCACCGCAAAGAATTGCTGAACCTCTGCCTGCGAGAGCACGGTCTTCGCTGTATGCGGGCCATAAATGCGGGTGAGTTCAGCAAGCTCCTGCACAATCACCCAGACACGTACACCGAGGCCGGGCAGCGCGGTCAGGTTTTCGGCCAGCCCCGCGAGCTTGCCCAGATTGGCAAACTCGTCGAGCATGAACAGCACTTCGCCGCGATCCTGCGACCGTGCAACCGCCGCGATGGCCTGATTGACAATCAACCCAAGCGCTGCGCCATGCGAGGCGATCCGCTCCGGTGGAAAAGCCAGATACAGGCTGACATTCCCCGATTTGAGCGTGTCGAGTTCAATATCGGAACCGGATACTGCATCGGCGAGATAGCCGCTCGGCTGATAGATATCGAGCGCCTGTACCGCCCCGGCACGGAAGTCGGCAAATTGATCCGGGTTATCTTCCATCTGACAGGCAAGATTGTCCCCCATCTCGGCGAGCAGGCCGCCAAGGGCTTCCGAACGGCACATCGCGTCAACGGTGCGCGCAAGCCGATTAGGGTTCGCAATAATCCTCCAAATCTCAGGAAGGGTGCAGCGTTTGGGGTCGTGGAGCGCCTGAAACAGTCCTACAGGGCGGATAATGCCACGCGAACCTTCCCGGAAATAGAAGTTCCGCGTGTCTTCAGGTTCGGGCAAAATCTGCAAGGCTATCGTTTTAATCTCGTCGGTTAGACCGCGCTGAAGCATTGGATCGCCCGCAAGTGCAATCAGGTTTTCCAGCGGGTTAATCCGGTCTTGCGGCAGACCGTGCAGCCCCCAGGGATTCAGCACAACGACACGCTGCCCGAAGCGGTCCTTGCGGTGTGCCGCAGTGACGGCGGCCAGCTCACCCTTCGGATCGGTGACAACGACCGACCCGGTATAGTGCAGCAAATTCGGAAAAACCGTATTGACACCTTTGCCCTAGCGCGCAGGCGCACAAGTTAGCAGGTGGGCTTTGCCGCTATAAAAAAGCGGCTGATCTTCAAGCAAACCAAGATACAGACCTTGCGGGTCAAGCAGGCCAGCACCTTCGCAATCGTCCAGCGAAGCGAACCGTGCTTTCCCAAAGGTTTCTGATGGTTGCTCACTGGCCTTGCGCTTCTCGCTTTGACGGAAGGCGTTGTAGTATCCGGCGACACCACCAATGACCGCAACGCCGCCAATAAACTTGAAAAATCCTGCGTAGAGATCATCAGCAGCATTTGGCGTGCCGCCCATGACCTCCGGCAGATAGCTGGCGAGCGCGTAGAATGACACGCCGAACAGCAGTGCTGCGGTCGGAGAGCCATTTCTTTGGTTGGTACTCTTGTTCATCGATTGTCTCGCCAGTTCGGAATTTCGGTTCAGTGGGTCGGACGAGGCGAAAATCCCCGCCTCGCCCAAAAGCGTCACTTGCCTTGCTTGCCGTCGTTCACGGCTTTGTCGGTGCGCTCTTTCTGCTGGTAGGGCATGCCGTTGGTCGGAACGGTGCCGCCATTCTGACCGACCTGCCTGGCTTGCTGTTCATAGGGTGTCATGGGATGGTCTCCTTCGTTCTTCTTCGACAGACAGCGGATTGCTGCTGTCAGAACCGAGATACGACGAGGCCCATCCTCGAAAAACTTCAGAAAGATAACTTCTTACCCTGCAGAATCTGTGCAAATCTCAGCATAAATGCGGGGATTTGCAGGAAGCGTTCGGGGTGCCGTGGCAAGAGACTGATCAACACAATCGACGGCTCTTAGATGCTTTGTCCGAGCTTGCCTGCGAAAAAGGCGCGCTGGAGCGGCTGGCGGGCGCGATAAATACCGATGACCGCGCGCAGGCTTCTGACCGGGCGCGGCAGGGGAGCAAGCACAAGCCGCGCAAAACGCTGATCGCAGAATCAACACTCACGCGCTGGCAGGAGGAAGGCCTTGTCCGCGTGAGTAATGCTCAGTCCCACAAGAAGCGCATTGTTTTCGAGTTCCTTGAACGATCCGCCGATTTTAGAACTGATCTGTTCAGGCCTCTCAGCGGTTTGCCCGCGGGGTTGGCAGAATTCGCCGCCGCGCACAGTGATCGGATCGGGGAAGCGTTTTCACCTGATCTAGCAAAACTTGACGGCGTTTATCGCGTTTTCAGGCCTGCAAGGCTTGTCTCGGGATTGCGTCACGCCCGCATAAAGATATCGCGGCTGCTAATCGAAACTTCTGGCGGTGTCACGCGCTTCACCGAACTGCAACGTTTCCAGGACCCAGATTCCCCGAACTTCCCGATGGATCGAACGGATGATGGTTTGGTTCTATCAATTACGGGAAATATCCTGTTCCTCGGTATAAGCCGTGATGGATATTATTCGGGTATCCACATAGCCTCATTCACACATCCCCGCCTTGGCTCAGGCGCACCGATCCGACGCCTGGTCGGCATTACGCTCGACAATGAAAACGGAGAGGGCCACACAGGCGAGAAATTCCTTGCCAGTCGCTCCAGCGAGCCTTGGGATGAGATCGAAATGGGGATATTTACCCCTCCCCACGAAAGGCTGGCCCACGACATCCTGGATGCGTTAGACTTCACTGAACTGGAAGCCCGCGCCGCGGCGGCCTTTAATTCGAGGTGGACATGAAAGTCCTGTTCGTCTGCACCGCTAACAAGCTCCGCAGCCCGACTGCCGAGGACGTGTTCAGAAACTACCCCGGCATTGAGGCGTTGTCGGCGGGCACGGATTCCGAAGCCCCAAGACCATTGACCAAAGAGCTTGTCGCCAGTGCCGATCTGATCTTTGCGATGGAGAACCACCACCGCGAATGGATCAGGCGGAAGTGCAAACAACGCCCAGCCGACCACAAGATCGTCACGCTCCACATCCCGGATGAGTATGAGCGGGGTGATCCCGAATTGGTGAATTTGTTGCAAGCAAAGGTTAAACACCGCCTTGACAACATCCTGAGCATCGATTGATCGACAACACTATGTCGACACCTTGCGGGTTGGAAAAATTGTTTAATTCCAAATAATTAACCCAACCCAAAAGCAATGCAGCCTGTAGTGGTTTTGCTTTTCATCTCCACATTGCTTACCCTCTGTTTGAACAACCATTGCGGATACAGTGCTGACAGAATCGGCTATTGTGGATATCCTATCTTTCCCGAGATAAGGAGAGGAGCTTATGGCAAACTCCGCAGATAGAACATACGAGATTGCTACGACAGTATTCAGCGCGTCACTCACCCTAGTCGCAATTTTGGTGGGGGTCGCGGCAATATTTAACGGTCAAATCGGAGAGCTTGAAAGCAAAGGGCTAACCTCAATTGCTGAAAATAACCGATTTCTTCTAAACGCCGTCATCTTTCTAATCCTAGCAAGTAGCTGGAGCGCGTTTTGGTCCTTCATGTACATCCTATATAATTTTGGTGGTGCAAAACTTTTC
>CAXQAV010000354.1:0-11680 GCA_964221795.1 Luminiphilus sp.
CATCAAAATACCGCTTCCAGGCGATCTGTCATCCCTCCTGTGACTCCAAAATAGTGGCACAGTTTTGCGGGCCTGACCCGATCGTTCGTTCAACTTAAGCCCCCAAGCCAGACAAACATCTCATGCACCCACCAGATTGTGCACGATGCGCATGTTGCGCACGATATTTCTATAACATCTATGTAATTACTCTGATTTTTTAGAACTCTATATAAATCACATGCGCACACGCGCATTGTGGTGATCTTAGGCAGACCCAGGCCTTCTTGAGTCTATTCCATAGAAAACAACACCAATGGCGACCTTTAGCGGTCTTTTTAGAAGCGCCATTTCTTTAGATCCAACGGGTCTTCAATCGTCCTCCATGGGACCCACCACTGATACTGGAGACCTTGAGACACTAACGACTTCTCGGGGCGATCTCTGGTAAACTCTAGAGGCCACCACCAAGGCCACCAAATGTGCCCTAGACACATCGGTCATCGGGGGATTAAATCATTGATATCGTTAGAGACAGTGGTCCGCTTAGGGCCTACGGTAGGAACCCGACACCGGCCGCGGGCACCAAAATCTAGAGTTAACTAAGGTTAACCCATTGTTCTCAAAAGATTTACTTCATAGGTATCGTGGGGAGACCACCGTGTCTTCTAAAGATGGTGGATGGAGGCCTTCTCCAACCACTTACTTAGGACCTCCAAAGAGTACCCTCGGCCATCGGCCTCCCCGACGCCCTCTCTGGCCCACCCTCCGATCGTGTCGATGATCTCAGCAGGGCACTCGACGTCTCTAAGGTGGTCTCGCATGGAATGCCTGAGAGAATGGATGACCATCGCCTCGTTAACCTGAGACTTAAGCCACTTGTTGAGAGCCGCACTGGCGGAGTTTGACAGTGTTCTGTCGTCTCTCGCGCACTTCGGGAACAGGAAGTCATTGGTGGTCGTCTGGATGGCTCTTTGAGAGGCCCAGAGAGCACTTCCGACCAGAGGCACCACCCGCTCGCTTGAGGGTGTCTTCAGTCGCCTCCAGGGATGGGGACGAATGAGGATGTGTGGTGTATCGCTCTCAAGAACGACATCGGTCTTGTGAAGCCCTAGAGCTTCGGAGAGGCGTAGTCCTGTGTCCGCAATAAGTGCCAAGATCCACCGCAGGTCATCATCCTGATGTCTGCAGAGGCGGATGAGTGTCAGCAGCTCTTCACTGGTCGGGACATAGCGCTTCTTTGGAGCAATCGTCTCCCCGAGGTAGACCCCGCTGAAGGCCGTCGATGTTGGTAGACCATGCTCTCGGAGTGCGAAGTTCACGCTGGCACGGATGTTCGTGAAGTTCCTCGCGATACTGTCCTGAGCAAGACCACGGCTCTTTAGGTACTCCCGCAGAGCGTTGGCATCCTGACGAACCAGCGTATCGATGGGTTTGTCAGAGGTAACTTCGAGAAGATAACCGACGGATCGTCTGGCGCCTGCCTCAAATGTATCTGACCGCCCTACCCCCTTCAGTCGTACATAGGTCTCAAGTGCTTCAGACACCAGCGGTCCACAAACGGTATCGATTAACCGCATAGGCTCAACGCTCAGGGCACACCCGAACAGGCCCGCGATGCGGTCGTTCCTCTGGCGACGTCTGAGGATACTCGAGTGATCTTCAAGATCTTGGCTCAATGAGACTGCCTGCCGTATGGCCGCTGTTCTCACAGAGTGAAAAGGCAGATCTCTACCCGAGTCGTTTTCGACAGTGTCTGGAGGCACCTTGGGACACGACGAGAGAAGTAATAAGTCGACCCTTTTAGTTTCAGGTAGTGATAACTTTGGTGGCCCCTACGGTGGTCCCCCCACGATACCTATGAAGTAAATGGTTTGAGAACAATGGGTTAACCTTAGTTAACTCTAGATTTTGGTGCCCGCGGCCGGACTCGAACCGGCACGGCCTTTCGGCCAAGAGATTTTAAGTCTCCGATGTCTACCTTTCCACCACGCGGGCACGGCGACATTCCTAAGCGGGCAGCCGCGGCGGGGCAAGCCAGATCAAAGGTCGGTGCCGGGTGGCTCTTCGATCAGGAAACGCTCTGACAACCACGGATGCAGCGCCACCGCTTCCTTCAACACGACCTGCGCCTCTTTGTTGCGACCCAACTCGATCAGGGTCAGCCCCTTGCCCGACAGCGCGCCGATATGGCGGGGATCAATCGCAAGGGTCCGGTCCAGATCGGCGAGCGAGGCTTCAAAGTCCCGCGCAAGAAAATAGGCAAAGGCACGCTGGTTGTAGCCCTCGGCGTAGTCGGGGCAGTAGTCGACAAGATCATTGAGGACCGCGACCGACCCCAGGAAGTCATAGACACGGCGCAGCGCCATGCCTTCATTCAACATTGCCTGCGCGATCTCGTCGGGGGCATCGAGCCAGATTTCCCAGAGCCCGGCGTTATAAGGTGCCGCGCCCATCTCGTTCTTCGCGGTCAGAAGGCCCGCATAGAGTTCCGCCTTTTCCTCTGACCGGTCAGGCACAGCGGGACAGGCCCGGGCCATGGCCGGTAGCGCAAGACAGGTGATCAGCAGAGCAACTTTCATACCTCTATCATCCGGGGCTGGCGGCGGGCCGGTCAAGCCTTTGCTTGTGGTCTCCGATCAACTCTCCGTGCCGACCGAGGCCATGCCCTCTTCTTTGACGGCCTGCATCGCGACATATGTAGATGTATGCGAGACATGTGGCAGGGTTGAGATCTTCTCGGCCAGTACGGCCCGATAGCCTGTCATGCCTGCTGTGCGGACTTTCAGAAGATAGTCGAATGCCCCGGCGATCAGGTGGCACTGTTCGACCTCGGGGATGACGACGACCGCCCTGTTGAAGGCGGCCAACGCCGCCTCGCGCGTATCAGAGAGTTTGACCTCGACAAAGGCCACGTGATCGCGGCCCAGAAGGATCGGATCATAAAGGGCGCGATAGCCGCAAATGACCCCTGCCTCCTCCAGCCGTTTCAGCCGCGCCTGTGTCGGCGATTTGGACAGGCCGATGCGCCGCGCAAGCTCGGTCACGCTGATACGGCCCTCGCCGGCAAGGATGTCGATGATCTTGCGGTCGAAATTGTCCAGATCAGAAGTCTTTTCGATCATAGGAATCCCTAAAATTCAGTCTGATTGATCGTATCCTAGCCAAACATCAGGCGAACTGACTAGTCATTTCGCGATATCTTGGAACAAACCACCCCCGGAGTCGCAAATGAATATCCCCAACAGCACCGATCTGCGTCGCGCCATCGACGACGCCATGTATCAGGACGAGCACAAAGCCTTGGCCAATCTGGTCAGGAGCGCCGCGCTGACACCTGAAGACCGCGCGCGCATTTCCGGTCACGCCGCAGACCTCGTCTGCCAGATCCGCGCCAGCACCGAACCGGGGTTGATGGAGGTCTTTCTGGCCGAATACGGGCTGTCGACGGACGAGGGCATTGCGCTCATGTGTCTGGCCGAAGCGCTGTTGCGGGTGCCGGATGCCGAAACGATGGACGATCTGATCGAAGACAAGATCGCCCCGTCTGATTGGGGTAAGCATCTTGGGCACTCAGCATCTTCGCTGGTGAATGCCTCGACATGGGCGCTCATGCTGACGGGCCGTGTTCTGGATGACGACCAGCCCGGGATCACGCGGCACCTGCGCTCTGCGGTCAAACGTCTGGGCGAGCCGGTGATCCGCACTGCCGTGGCCCGCGCCATGCGCGAGATGGGGCGGCAGTTTGTTCTGGGCGAGGATATCGGCAAGGCGATGAAGCGCGCCGAGGGCATGCAGTCCAAGGGCTTTACATATAGTTATGACATGCTGGGCGAGGCCGCGCGGACAGATGCGGACGCACGCAGCTATCACCTTGCCTATTCGCGTGCGATCAGTGCGATTGCAGAACATTGCACCTCTGACAGTGTCGCCGAAAATCCCGGGATATCCGTGAAACTCTCGGCGCTGCACCCGCGCTATGAAGTGGCGCAGGAACACCGCGTCATGGGTGAACTCGTGCCGCGCGTCCGTGCGCTGGCCATGCTCGCCAAATCCGCCGGCATGGGCTTCAACATCGACGCCGAAGAAGCGGACCGCCTGTCCCTGTCGCTTGACGTGATCGAGGCCGTCCTGTCCGAACCCGCGCTTGCAGGCTGGGAAGGTTTCGGGATCGTGGTTCAGGCCTACGGCCAGCGCGCTCCCTTGGTGATCGACCACCTGCATGCCCTCGCCGAACGGCTCGACCGAAAGATCATGGTCCGGCTGGTCAAAGGTGCCTATTGGGATGCCGAGATCAAGCGCGCGCAGGTGCAGGGGATGGGGGGCTTCCCCGTCTTCACCGCCAAGCACCACACAGACATCAGCTATATCAGCAATGCCCGCAAACTGTTGGGGCTAACCGACCGGATCTATCCGCAGTTCGCCACGCATAACGCGCACACGGTCGCGGCAATTCTCCGTCTGGCCCGCCAATTGGGCCGCGGCCCTGCGGATTTCGAGTTCCAGCGCCTGCACGGGATGGGCGAGACATTGCACACCATCGTCCTGCAAAAGGAAAAGACCCGCTGCCGCATCTATGCCCCTGTCGGCGCGCATGAAGACCTGCTGGCCTATCTGGTGCGCCGCCTTCTGGAAAACGGCGCGAACTCCAGTTTCGTAAACCAGATCGTGGACGAGGACGTTCCCGCCGAGGTCGTGGCCGCCTGCCCGTTCGACCAGATCGGCAATGCACCGTCGCTGACCAAGGGGCCCGATCTGTTCCAGCCGGAAAGGGTCAACTCCAAAGGGTGGGATATCACCCACGTGCCGACCCTGCAGGAGCTGTCGAATGCCAGTCTGAAATTCAAGGATGTCGAATGGGGCGCGCACGCGCTCACATCATCTTGCCCGAAATACTTCCGCCGGAGGCTCCAGTCGGCACAACCTGTTCTGAACCCCGCACTACCGGGCGACACGGTTGGAAAAGCCCAGAACGCAGGCGCCGAAGATATCGCGAATGCATTGGAAACGGCGCACGCATGGGACGCCGATGTAACCGAACGGTCCAGGGTCCTGAACATGGTCGCTGACGCCTATGAGGCACACGCTGCCGAGATCTTTTCCATCCTGACCCGTGAAGCGGGCAAATGCCTGCCGGATGCGGTGGCCGAACTGCGCGAGGCAGTGGACTTCCTGCGCTATTATGCGGCACAGGCGAAACCCGACCAACGCGCGCGCGGTATCTGGACCTGCATCAGCCCGTGGAACTTCCCTCTAGCGATCTTCACAGGCCAGATCGCGGCAGCGCTCGCTGCAGGCAACGCCGTGCTGGCGAAACCCGCCGAACAGACCCCGCTGATTGCCATGCGCGCGATCAGCCTGATGCATCAGGCTGGGGTCCCCATCTCGGCCCTCCAGTTGCTGCCGGGCGGCGGAGATGTCGGTGCAGCACTGACCAGAGACCCACGCATTTCCGGTGTGGCCTTTACCGGCTCGACCGCAACCGCGATGAAGATCCGCACCAATATGGCCGCGCATTGTGCCCCTGGGACGCCACTGATTGCCGAGACCGGCGGGCTCAACGCCATGATTATCGACAGCACCGCCCTGCCCGAACACGCGGTCCGCGATATCGTCAACAGCGCCTTCCGTTCGGCAGGTCAGCGATGCTCGGCGCTGCGTTGCCTCTATGTGCAGGAAGATATCGCCGAGAAGGTCATCAAGATGCTGAAAGGCGCGATGAATGAACTCAGCGTCGGCGACCCGTGGCTGCTCAAAACCGATGTGGGGCCGGTCATCGACGGCCCAGCGCACAAGACCATTGCCGACCATGTCGCCAAAGCCACGGCGGACGGGCGGATCATCCACCAGATCGGCACACCGACGAACGGGCACTTCATCGCCCCTGTTGCAATCCGCGTAAACGGCATCAGCGATCTCGGGCGCGAGGTCTTCGGCCCCGTTTTGCACATCGTGACGTTCAAATCGCAGCAGCTTGATCAGGTCATCGCCGATATCAACGCCACAGGCTACGGTCTAACATTCGGCCTGCACACGCGGATCGACGACCGCGTGCAAACCGTGGTCGAGCGCGTCCATGCAGGCAACATTTACGTCAACCGCGACCAGATCGGCGCAATCGTCGGCAGCCAGCCATTCGGCGGCGAGGGTCTGTCAGGCACCGGCCCCAAGGCGGGTGGTCCCCACTACCTGCCCCGCTTTGCAGCCCCTGCCCCCGCAATGACCCCAGTCGCGGCTTGGGATAGCGCGGCCGATCTGGCGCGACTGGAAGAACAACTCCGCAAAGTCAAACTGCCTGACGGCAAGACCCCGACCGATCTGCCCGGCCCGACAGGAGAATCGAACCGCCACAGCCTGCATCCTCGCGGGCCTGTCCTCTGCCTCGGACCGGGGCGCGAGGCGGTGGCCGCTCAGGTGAAGGCCGTTGAAGCCCTTGGCGGCGCAGCCGTCGGTGCCGACGGTGCTATCGCTGCCGACGCCCTGAAAACGCTGGCACCTCTGGCCACCGTCATCTGGTGGGGCGACGATGATCAGGCCCGCGCATACGAGGCTGCTTTGTCCGAACGCACCAGCCCGATCACCGCCTTGGTCACCGCCATGCCGGACGCCGCGCATGTCATGCAAGAACGGCACGTCTGCATTGATACGACGGCGGCGGGCGGCAATGCGGCACTTCTGGCAGAGGTTGCAGGCCAAGCCGCTTGACGCCACCTGAGGCTTAGGCAACGGTCGCGGTATGTTTCCCATCCGCGACCATAATCCCTCGACCCGCGTGCCTTATGTGACGATCGCACTGATTGCGATTAACGTGCTGGTCTATCTTTGGGGGTTGGGGGCGCTGGACAGCAACCGCGCCCTCGCGCAGTTCTATTATGACTACGCGCTGCTGCCCGTCCGCCTGACCAATGGCGAGAATTATTCGGCCCTCGTGACGTCGATCTTCCTGCATGGCGGGTTCATGCATCTGGCAGGGAATATGCTGTTCCTCTGGATCTTCGGCGACAATCTCGAAGATGAGATGGGCCACCTTCCCTTCCTGCTGTTCTATCTGGCCAGCGGGATCGGGGCGAGCCTTGCGCAGGTGGCAAGCGACCCGTCCTCAGCGATTCCCACAGTAGGTGCCTCAGGCGCGATTGCGGGGGTGATGGGTGGGTATCTGCTGCTGTTTCCAAAGGCACGGGTCGATGTGCTGCTGATCCTGATCGTCTATATCCGCGTCTTCCCGATCCCTGCATGGATCATGCTGGGGATCTGGTTCGCGATGCAACTCTTCAGCGGGGTCAGCGTCGATACCTCAGCAGGCGGGGTCGCCTATTGGGCGCACGCGGGTGGGTTTGTGATCGGTCTTGCCCTGACACTCCCGCTCTGGCTGAAAGAAGGCGGGCAAAGATTCTGGCAACGCACCGACGGGCATCCGCCGCACCCCGAGGCCACCTACAGACGGAGCGGCGTGCCAGTGGTCAGACGCCGTCGTTAGGCTTTGCGGATGACCTTGGCGAAGGTCTCGAAGATCGGCTCGTTGGCACAGATCATCGCGCCGCTGTTCAGCAGGTCTTCGCCCTCGTTGAGTGGCTCGACGATGCCACCGGCCTCACGGACAATGACGATCCCCGCAGCGATATCCCAAGGGTGCAGACCGCGCTCCCAGAAACCGTCATAGCGGCCAGCGGCCACATACGCGAGGTCGAGTGCAGCAGCACCGAAGCGGCGCACACCGGCACAGGTCGGCATGATGCGGGCGAGGTCCTGCAGGGTCGCTGGCAGGTCGGCGCGGCCACCGAACGGGACGCCGGTTGCAAAGATGCTCTCGATCATCCGGTGACGGGCGGAAACCCGCAGGCGGCTTTCGTTCAGCCATGCACCATTGCCCTTTTCGGCGTAGAACATTTCGTCCTTCACGGGGTCGTAGATCACACCGGCGACGATCTGGCCCTTGTGTTCCAGGGCAATCGAGATTGCCCAATGCGGCAGGCCGTGCAGGAAATTCGTGGTGCCATCCAGAGGATCAACGATCAAGCGGCGGGTGGGGTCTTCGCCCTCGATCTCATTGCCTTCCTCACCAAGGAAACCATAGGACGGACGGGCCGCCATCAGGTCTTCACGGATCAGGGCTTCGGCGGCTTTGTCGGCGCGGCTGACAAAGTCACCCGGACCTTTGGAGCTGACTTGCAGGTTCTCGACCTCGCCGAAATCCTTGAGCAAACCCCGCCCCGCTTTGCGGGCGGTTTTCATCATTACGTTCAGGTTTGCGCTGCCAGCCATTTGCCACGTCCTAACTCTCGGGATCAGAGGCGGCGTATAGGACGCCCATCGGCATGTGGCAAGGGTCTAGCCGCGTTGCAATTTCACGGCCTCTTGGCGGGCAAGCCGGATCAGATAGGCCATATAGGGACGATGGGTGTCCTCGGCCCGCGTCGCCGCATAAAGTCTGCGGGTGATCCCGCCCTTTGTCAGTGGCCGTGTGACATAGTCCGAGTTGTAGCGCACCTGTCGGACAACCCAATCCGGCAACACCGCAACCCCACGATTCGACGCGACCAGCAGCAGGATCACAGCTGTCAGTTCCACCTGCCGCACCTCGGCTGGTTCGACCTTGGCAGGGCCAAGCAGTTGCGAAAAGATATCGAGCCGCGACCGGTCCACCGGATAGGTGATGAGCGTTTGGCCACGGAAATCCTCGGGCTCGATAAACTCCTTTTCCGCCAGCGGATGCGACGATGAGGCAACGAACACCGGCTCGTAGTCGAAGAGCGGCGTGAAATCGGTCTCGGGCAGGTTTTCGGGATCGGACGAGACGACAAGATCGACGTCTTCCTTGCGCAAGGCAGGCATCGCGTCAAAGGCCAGACCGGGGCGGATATCCACATCCACCTCGGGCCATGCCTTGCGGAACTGCTCCAGCACGGGGAACAGCCATTCGAAACAGGCATGACATTCAATGGCGATATGCAGACGGCCAGCCTTGCCTGTGATCAGGCCCGAGAACTCGGCCTCAAGCGCGGCCACCTGCGGCAGGATCGATTCTGCAGCCGCCAGCATCTTCATGCCCGCAGCCGACAGGCGCAGCGGCTTGGAGCGGCGCACGAACAGCTCCACCCCCGCCTGATCCTCGATCCCCTTGATCTGATGTGACAGCGCGGATTGGGTAATGTTCAGCTGATCCGCCGCACGGGCCAGCCCGCCAGTGTCGTGGATCGCCTTGATGGTGCGCAAATGCCGGAACTCGATATGCATATGTGAGCGAACCTCATTACCTTGGTGAAGTTTATGAATTTGCTTCATTCACATAAAGCTGGTCAAACGATATGGCAACAAGAGGTTTTGCTATGCCCGCTCCTACCGTGTCTTTCGAATTCTTCCCGACCAAGTCGCTGCAGGCGTCGTTCCGTCTGTGGGACTGCGTCAACACGCTCGCTCCGCTGGACCCGACATTCGTTTCCGTGACCTACGGTGCGGGTGGAACCACCCGCAAGCTGACGCATGAAGCAGTTGAGGCGATCCACGCCAACACGGGCCTGAATGTCGCCGCCCACCTGACTTGCGTGGATGCAACCAAGGCAGAGACTCTCGAAATCGCCGACGCCTATGCGAAGGCTGGCGTGAAAGAGATCGTCGCCCTGCGCGGTGATGCTCCGAAAGGTGCGAGCAATTTCTCTGCCCATCCCGAAGGTTTCGCCAACTCGATCGAACTGATCGAGGCACTGGCGGATACCGGCAAATTCAACATCCGCGTTGGCGCCTACCCCGAAAAGCACCCCGAGGCCGTGGATCAGGCCGCCGATATCGCCTTTCTCAAGCGCAAGATTGACGCAGGGGCGACCACGGCCATCACCCAATTTTTCTTTGAGGCTGACACCTTCTTCCGCTTCCGCGACGCCTGCGTGAAAGCAGGCATCGACGCCCCGATCATCCCCGGCATCCTGCCCATCGAAAGCTGGTCCGGCGTGCAGCGTTTTGCCAAACAGTGCGGCACCCATATCCCGCAGGTCATCCACGATGCCTTTGGCCATGCCGAAAAGACCGGCACGACCGAGCTTCTGTCGACGGCCATTGCGACCGAACTTTGCGACGACCTCTTGCAGGGCGGTGTGGACCACCTGCATTTCTACACGCTGAACCGCCCCGAACTGACCCGCGACATCTGCCACGCCCTTGGCGTGACACCGAAACTGCGGTTGCAAAACGTGGCCTAAGACGGCAAGCCTCGGGCAACGAAAGCCCGAGGCCCTCATGTTCACAGCCACATCTCCCGATCAGATGCCGGATCAGGACACCCTGCTGTCCATGTCCGGCCTCGACTTCATGCTGGCGATGAAAGCCGGCAGGATCAGCCGCCCACCGATCTCGGCCCTGATGGCCTATACGCTCGACGAGGTTGAAGAGGGGCGTGTCGTGTTTCGCGGCAAGCCGGAATTCCAGCACACCAACCCGATGGGCGGGGTGCATGGCGGCTGGTACGGGACCTTGCTCGACAGTTGCATGTCCTGCGCAGTGATGACCAAAACGCCCAAGGGCTCGGTCTATACGACGCTCGAATACAAGGTGAACCTGACGAGAGCGATCCCTGTGGGGGGCGAGATTCTGGCCACGGGATGTATCGACCATGCCGGTCGGTCTACTGGTGTCGCGCATGGCGAGATCAGGGATGCCAAAACCGGGCGACTTTATGCGACAGGTTCAGCCACTTGTCTGATCATGAAGCTGCGGGACTAACCGCCGCGCAGGCGGGGTCACACCGGTGATACTCTCGTGAATGCGTTCCGACGGGTCGCGTCCGATCTTGCGCTTGCGCCGTGTCAGCAGGATTTTCGCCCAGCCGCGCCACCTGCCGATTGACGGCGCATTGACGTCCTGCGGAAAGCGGTCCCGCCAGCCTTCGGGCAAGGGAACCTGACAAGCCTCAAGCCGGCCAAGCATCCAGACCAGAGGGATGTTCGACAAGGGACGGGCTGCAGGATACTCCCAGACCTGTCCGCCGACATCGCCGTGATTGCCGCGAAACCAGACCTGCTCGACATGGGTCGGCGCATCATTCCTCGTTGACCACATGATCGGCTGATAGGCGGTGCGGGTTTCATCCATCCCGAGCGCATGAAATCCATTCCGGATATGCGGGCCCAGCGCATCATTGTGAAACCCCTGCCGCCCTTCCGACCAGCGCCAGATCACCGGCAGGCGCAGGCCCAGCGCTTTGACTGTATCCCAGACCGCAACGGCCTCGATCTGCACATCCTTGTGACAATAGAGATCGCGGAACTCTCTTGCGGCTGTGCTCACCGCCCCTTCGCGGTAGTGGCGATAGGCCTGCTGTATTGCGCGCTCGGTCGCGTAGTCGTGGCGCATAAGGCCAATCAGATCGACCGCCCCCGCCAGCGAGCGGACGGCGTAGGCCCCGCGAGAATATCCGACCAGCACGATCCGGTCTCCGGGGCGGTAACGGCTGGCCAGAACACCATAGGCGCGGGCGATCTGGCGGTTGATCCCACTGCCCGTCATCACATCCCACATATTGCGCCAGTACCGCCACTGGATGCCGGCTTCGTAGTGGAGGGTGAAGTTGGCCTTCCGCCCCGCCACAAGCAGCAACTTGTAGGTCAGACCCGCATTGGTTTCCTGCCCCGTTTCAAGCGAGGACATGGTGCCGTCCAGAATGATGATATGGGTCGCAGGACCCTTGGTGCGCAGACCTTCGTCTTCGGTG
>CAXQAV010000355.1:0-3909 GCA_964221795.1 Luminiphilus sp.
CTTTGATCCTCGGACCAGTAGTGCAGAGCGCGCGACTGGATATCGACAAGGACCGCACCATTGCGAAGATCAGAAAAGTAAGGCTGCCAGTCAAGCGACCGGAAGCTCGAGATATTGCGCTGCACACCAGAAAGAACTTCTGATTCCATCTCGGTGGTATTCGCGGTCTGCGCAGATGCTGCACTGCCCAAAGCCGCGGCAGATGCAGAAGCCGCAAGAAAGCCGCGGCGCGAAAAAGTCTGTGTCATGGCGGACTCCCGAAAAGAGTTCGTGAAAGGTCTGGGGACAACTATTGTGACTCTGGCGCGACTTCAATTCAAAGAAACGTCATTGCCGGCTGTTCCTTGCCAACTGTGTTTGAAGTGTCGCGGCAGAGCGGCTAAGCAATGTGCAACTTTTGTAACTGGAATTACCACTATGTTGCGACGCGAGTTCTTTTTGGGCATGGCCGCAGTTGGTCTCGCTGCCTGTAATACAGCAGCGCGACGACCCATTGGCCCTGACGGTATGCCGCTCACCGTGCGTTACCGCATTGATCCTGCGGAGACCGCCGCGATCCAGTTTCGTATGTTGGACAGCGTGAATGCGCTGCGCCGCAACGCTGGCGTGGCCATGGTGCAACTGGACGCGCGGCTGAACGCCGCCGCGGCGACCCATTCGCGCGACATGGCCGTGCAGAACCGTCCGTGGCTCTTTGGCTCCGACGGCTCCAGCCCGCTGGACCGCGCACGCCGCGTCGGGTTCCCCGGCCGCCTCTTGGGCGAGAATATCTCCGAATCTTTCGAGAGCGAGACCCAGACGCTCGCCGCATGGATGACGCAAGCCGACACCCGTGCGGTCATTCTGGAGCCGCGCGCGCGCTTTATGGGCTTTGCCTGGTATCAGGAAGAAGGTGGCAAGATCTGGTGGACGCTCAACATGGGCAGCGATCCGGCAGATAGCCAACCCATCGCCAGCGCGTTCTAGGCGTAGATGAAAATCTTGGTTCCGGTGTCGATCATCGGGTAGATCTCGTCCATTTCTTCATTTGTCACGGCAATACAGCCCCATGTCCAGTCACGCTGGCCGATCCAGCGGCTGGGCGTGCCATGGATGAAGATATCACCACCCGGGCTGACGCCCTTGGCGCGGGCGCGGGCAACATCACTGGCATTGGGGTATGAAATCCCGAGCGACAGGTGGAACTGGCTGTTGGGGTTCTTGCGGTTGATCAGATAAGCGCCTTCGGGAGTGCGCCCGTCGCCTTCCTGTTCCTTGTGACCGATCGGATTGAATCCGAGGTCAAAGTTATACTGCTTGAGCAAAGTGCCGTTGTGCAGGAACTGCATCACACGACGCTCTTTGAAGACCTGAATGCGTGTGACCTCTGGACCGGTATAGGCCTGTCGTGCAGAAGCACAGCCAGCAACAAGGCCAAGCGCCGATCCCATTATCATGGTGCGTCGTGATATCATTGAAACTGCCCAAATCGCGCGGTCTTTGCCGCTTTATCTTTCGATACTACAAGGCAAACCTTTTGGGCAAGTAAATGCGCACGCCTGCGCGTCACTAGCGCGTGAAAGATGCCACAACTTCGGTATGCGGCGACCAGCGAAACTGGTCGACAACCTGCACCCACGGCATTTCGAACCCTGCTGCCACCAGAGCCTGCGCATCACGCGCGAAGGTCACCGGATTGCACGAAACCATGGCAATTGTCCTGACGTCAGACTCCGCAAGGGTCGCGATCTGCGCCTCGGCACCGGCGCGGGGCGGGTCGATCACAGCGGCATCGAATTTGCGCAGCTCGTCTGCCTCAAGTGGGCGGCGGAAGAGATCGCGGGTCTCGGTTGTCACGCGGCGTAACTGGAAGCCCTCGCGCCAGCCACGGTCCAGCGCCTTGAGCATGGCGGCCTCGCCTTCGACCGCGTGAACCTCGGCCCGTTTGGACAGGGGCAGGGTAAAGGTGCCGCAACCGGCGAAAAGATCGACGATCCGCGCGGCTTTCGCCGTGATCTCTTCCACAGCTGCCAGCAGGCTTGCCTCGCCATGGCGGGTGGCTTGCAGGAAAGCACCGGGCGGCGGAACAACAGACGTACCGCCAAAGTCCTGCGCTGGCGGGTTGATTGTCACGACCGGTTCATCGTTCCAATCAAGCCGCGACAGCCCGTATTGATTGGCCAGCGCGGGCAGCTCGATCCGCAATTGCGGGGTCAGCTCTTTGTCGGTTTCGACAAGGATGTCGGGGCCTTGGTCGGTCTCGGTCACAGTCAGGTCAATCTCGCCCTTGCGCGAACAAGCAAGCAGCGTCAGCGCCTCAAGCGCGGGAAAGCTCGCCATCAGGGCAGGGGACAAGAGCTTGCAATCAGGAACCTCGACCAGTGCGTCCGAGCCTTTGGCATGAAACCCGATCATCACACCTTTCTTGGTGCGGCGACCCGAGAGTTTGGCACGGCGGCGCGACGGGGCGGGTGAGGTCGCAATAGGGCGGAACTCCGCGGCAAGCCCGCGTGCGGTCAGCGCCTTTTCGACGATTTCCTGCTTCCAGCGGGCGACAAAATCATCGCTCGCGTGTTGCATCGCGCAGCCACCGCAGGATTTGAAATGGCGGCAGGGCGCTGCCACACGGTCCGGCGACGGGGTCACGATCCGCACGGTCCCGTCCTGCGCGACGTCCACCTCTTCCCCCGGCAGCACGCGCGGCAGAAGCGATTGACCGTCCGAGGCACGCCCCAGTCCGAGATGTGTCAGGCTTTCGATTGTCAGCATCTATTCCGCCGCATCTTTCACATTGATAAATCCGCCCGACTGGCGGTTCCAGTAGCGCGCATAAAGCCCGCCTTGGGCGAGGAGCGCATCGTGCGTTCCTTCTTCGACAATGCGGCCTTCGTCAAGAACCACGATCCGGTCCATCCGCGACAGGGTCGACAGGCGGTGCGCAATCGCAATCACTGTCTTGTCGCCCATGATGTTTTCCAAGGCATGCTGGATCGAGGCCTCGACCTCGGAATCCAGCGCGCTCGTCGCCTCGTCGAGCACGAGGATCGGTGCGTCCTTCAGAATGGCGCGCACAATGGCGATCCGCTGGCGCTGCCCGCCCGACAGTTTGACGCCGCGTTCGCCAAGATGGGCATCATAGCCAGTGCGGCCCTTATGGTCACGCAGGTCCTTGATGAAATCATGGGCCTCGGCCTGTTTCGCGGCGGCGTGGACTTCGGCCTCGGTCGCATCCGGCCTGCCGTAGCGGATGTTGTCATAGGCCGAGCGGTTGAACATCGCCGTTTCCTGCGTGACCATGGCAATCTGGCTGCGCAGACTGGCTTGGGTCACGTCGCGTACATCGTGTCCATCAACTGCTACGCTCCCGCTTTCGGTATCATAGAGCCGCAACAGCAGCGCCACGAGCGTCGATTTCCCGGCACCTGATGCGCCCACCAAGCCCAGTTTTTCGCCCGGATGGATTGTCAGGCTCACCGCCTCCAGCCCACCCGGACCACCACCATAGGAAAAGCTGACATTATCGAGCGCAATACGCCCTTCAGTCACGCGCAGATCAACCGCGTCGGGTTTGTCGGTCAGCGTATGTGCAGGGGCAAGGGTATGCATCGCATCCTCGACCTCACCCACATTGGCGTACATGCCCATGAGCGTGAAACTGACCCATCCTGTCATCTGCGACAGCCGCAGCGAAATCGCACCCGCCGCGGCGATTTCGCCCGCAGTGGCCTGTCCGATGCTCCAGAAATAGAGCGTTGCCCCGACAAGGATCAGCGGCAGCAGCCCGCCAAGGGTCATCAGCCAGAACCGGAACGAGGCGGACGTCCAGCCATAACCCACCGCCTTGCCGCGATAGCTTTCCATGGCGTCCATCGCCGCCCTGTCCTCGTGCTCGTCATGGGCGAACAGCTTGACCGTCTTGATGTTGGTGAT
>CAXQAV010000356.1:0-15924 GCA_964221795.1 Luminiphilus sp.
CAATGGCGCGCTTGCGGGACCTCGTGGACGGGATCGAGGACCTCGGCTGGTCTGACAGGTGATCGGCATCATCGCTCTGATGATGGGCCGCAGCGGGCATCAGGATATGGCCCGAAGCCTCCTGCCGGATTTCGCCGATCGGGCTGGCGAGGATATGCTTCAGGATCGGCGCGACCGGTCGGGTGCGCATGTTGTAGGCGGGACGATGCAGCAACGGCACATGCGCGCCGATGGACGACGCGAGCGCGGCTGTTCCCGTTCCTGCCGCCAATACCACCTGATCGGCCCAGAGCACGCCTTGCGGTGTCTCCACGCCGCTGCGCCCGTCGTCGGACTGCAGGACGCGATTGATTTGCAGGCTGCGGATCACCTGCGCGCCTGCAGCTTCTGCAGCGGCGAGCAACCTTGCAGGGACATCAGCGGAAGGGGCCGCCCCTTCTGCCGGAAAGAACAGCGCCGCCTCGGGCACCGCGCGCAAAGCGGGTTCCCGCTCGGCAATCGCCTTGCCGGATAGCCACTTTGCGGGATAGCCGAGTGCGGTCAGCTGTGTTTCCATCTTCTCAAGATCGGCAAGCGGCAGATCCCAACAGATGCAACCGGACCAGTGCAGATCAATCGCGACCTCTTCGGTCAGGCGGTGCCATGCGGCAATCCCTTCGGCCCGCAAGCGGTGATGATCTTCGTCCAGAAAGAAGCTTGCGTTGATCCAGCCGAAGGATGCAGACGTCGCAAGCGGTGCCCGCCCAGCGATCACCACGACCTGAAACCCCGCGCGGGCCAGCCGCATCGCGATCCCTGCACCCATGATCCCTGCGCCAACGACAATGACCCTGCCTGCCATTTGAGCCCTTCCTCCTGATACGCCCCGCACGCTCCGAGATAATCACACCAAGAGATTGACACACAAGGTGAGATGGTGGACCCATGTCGGGTAGGCAAATTGGGCGATGGATGTTCGGTTATTGTGAAGACCCCGCAACACTAGACGGTCTCGTCTGGCTCAGCTGCTATCTGACAACCGGCAAGCATATGTCGATCTATTGGGCAGTGGGTACTGTCCTGCTGCTTCTCGCGATCACGGCGCCTGCGGCACTTGCCTTCGGGTTTGCAGGTGCTTCGGCAGCGCGGAGTGCATTTGCGCCACTCCGCTGGATCGGTAAAACCTATATTGCTGTCGTGCGCGGTATTCCCGACATCGCGTTCTTCCTGTTCTTCGTCATCGCGCTGGATCAGGCGTTCGAGTACATCCGCCACAAGATCAAATGCCCCGATTGGGAAGAACCGATCCGGCAAGGCAATGACTTTGTCGTCTGTACCGCGGCTAAACTGCCCTTGGGCAATGCTCCGCAATGGGTGCATGAGACCTATGGCTTCTTACTTGCGGTTCTGACATTCGCCATTGTTTTCGGAGCCTTTGCCGCCAACGTCCTGTTCGGCGCCATGCGGGCCGTCCCGAGAGGCCAGCTTGAAACAGCTGAGGCCTACGGCATGAGCCACCGTCAGACTTTCTGGCGGGTGCTCGTACCCCAGATGTGGGTCTTTGCCCTGCCCGGGCTTTCGAACCTCTGGATGGTCCTGATCAAGGCAACGCCCCTGCTGTTCCTCCTCGGGGTCGAAGATATCGTCTACTGGGCGCGCGAGCTGGGCGGAGCCAAGCAGCCCCAGTTCACCGACTACCCGCACCCCGACTGGCGGATGTGGTACTTCTTTGCGCTGCTGGTGTTCTCTCTCGCCTTCACAAAGGTCTCGGAAGTCGTCCTTGACCGGATCATGGCCAAGCTGACCCACGGGCAAGCCACCGCTGGTGGTGAGCGTCAGAGAAAGGCGGCGGCCTGATGTCCTGTTGGGAAACGATTGCCGACTATGCCCTGCGCAGCCAAGGGATTGGCGAGCGGCTCTTGCCGCGCACCGACTTTACGCTCTGCCAGCAGTTTGTGCTAATCGGGTCGGGCATGATCTGGAATATCTATTTTGGTATCTTCGCGCTGGTGTCGGGGTTCTGTCTTGCCACGGCAGTTGCCCTTGGCAAGGCGGCGCAGAACCCGCTCTACCGCAAGCCGGCAGAATGGTTCATCTTCATCTTCCGTGGCTCGCCGCTCTTTATCCAGTTCTTCTTTGCCTATTTCGTCTTTCTGAGCCTCAAGCAGGTCAGCCCGTTCTTTGATCCTTTCACATCGGCTTGGTTGGGGGCCCTGATTGTCCTGTTCCTGAATACCGCGGCATATTCGGGCGAGATCTTCTATGGGGCGCTCCTGTCGATCCCCAAAGGCGATACCGAGGCGGCGGATGCCTATGGGCTTTCCGGCTGGTCGCGGTTCAAGCGGGTGATCTGGCCGACGATGCTGCGGCTGGCGTGGCCTGCCTACACGAACGAGGCGATCTTTCTCTTTCACGCGACAACGCTGGTATTCTTCTCGGGCTTTCCGGCGACACAACAGCGGGGCGATGCGCTATACTATGCGAACTACTTTGCGGACAAGACGTTCAACCCGTTTATCCCCTATCCTATCCTTGCGTTTTATTTCATCTTGCTGACGCTCGCGATCATCGGCATCTTCGGCATCATCAACAACCGCCTGAACCGGCACCTACCACAGGACCGGCGTAAGGCCATGAGATTCAAACCACAGATTATCCGATGAGCTGGCTCGACGAACATCCCGAAGTCCGCAACGTGCGTTGCGGGGCTGCTGACCTGAACGGTCAGGCACGTGGCAAGCGCGTTCCGCGTCGTTTCGCATCACGGTTGGAAACCGATGGCACGCGGATGCCGCTCTCGGTCATGAACGTCGATATCTGGGGCGAGGACATCGAAGACAGCCCCCTGGTTTTCGAGACCGGTGATGTGGATGGGGTGATGCTCCCCACCGAGCGCGGCTATGTGCCGATGCCTTGGCTGTCGTCACCTTCGGCGATCCTGCCGCTCTGGGCCTTTCATGAGGACGGTCGCCCATTTGCGGGTGACCCGCGTCATGCGTTGGCCGATGTGTTGCGCCGCTACAAAGAACGCGGTCTGACGCCCGTCGTTGCGACCGAGATGGAGTTCTATCTTATCGACGACAGCGGCAAAGAAATCATGCAACCCAAGTCGCCCCGCTCCGGCAAGCGGCGTGATGCCGCCGAGATTCTGTCGCTGCGCGCGCTGGATGCTTTCGACAATTTTTTCAACGAACTCTATGACGCCTGCGACCTCATGGATATTCCCGCCGAAGCCGCGATGTCGGAGAGCGGCCTGGGTCAGTTCGAGATCAACCTCGAACACGTCCCTGATGCGCTGAAGGCAGCCGATGACGCCTGGCTCTTTAAGATGCTGGTGCGCGGCCTTGCCCGTAATCACGGCATGGCCGCGAGTTTCATGGCCAAGCCCTATGACGAATATTCCGGCAACGGGATGCATGTGCATTTCTCGGTGATCGACGAAGACGGTAACAATGTCTTCAACAACGGGACCTTCGAGGGGGCGCCAATGCTCCAGAACGCCATTGCAGGTTGCCTTGCGGGAATGTCTGACCTGTCGCTGATCTTTGCTCCCCATGCGAACAGTTACGAACGGCTTGTCCCTGAAAGCCATGCGCCGACAAGCATCTGCTGGGCCTACGACAACCGCACGGCCTCGGTCCGCGTCCCCGGCGGCAGCTTCAAAGCGCGGCGGATCGAACACCGCGTGGCAGGTGGCGATGTGAATCCGTATCTTTTCCTGGCAGCGGTGCTCGGGTCTGCATTGGTCGGGATCGAAGACGGGATGACCCCACCCGCTCCCATCACCGGCAACGCATATGATCAAAAGCTGCCACAACTGCCGACGGAATGGGCTGATGCCATCAAAGCCTTTGAAACTGGCACGATGCCACGCCGGATTTTCGATAAACAGTTGGTTGAAAACTTACTGCGCACCAAACGGCAGGAACTGCGGGACTTTCAGGAATTGACGCCGGATGAGCAGTTGGCGCTCTATCTGGACACAGTTTGATCAAATTATTACGGACCCTCTAGCGTCATCCGCCGCGACAGACTAGCGTGGCGACATCAATGACATGGTGAATCATGAAAATCGGTATTTTGCAGACCGGACACGCGCCAGACGAGTTGCGGCCTGCGCGGGGCGACTATGACGCCCATTTCGCACGGCTTCTGGCAGGTCAGGGTTTTGACTTTCAAACCTACAACGTCGTGGACATGGAGTTCCCTGACACCATCAATGACTGTGACGGCTGGCTGATCACCGGCTCACGCCACGGCGTCTATGAAGAGCATACCTTCATTCCCCCGCTCGAGCAGATGATCCGCGATGTCTATGCGGCGGGTATTCCGCTGGTCGGGGTCTGCTTCGGGCACCAGATCATCGCGCAGGCGCTTGGCGGACATGTGGAGAAATTCAAAGGTGGCTGGTCGGTCGGCCGCAAGGAATACGACTGGAACGGCCAAAAGCTGGCACTAAACGCATGGCATCAGGATCAGGTCATTGCCGCGCCCGAAGGCGCGACAGTTCTGGCGAGCAATGATTTCTGCGCGAATGCCGCCTTGGTCTATGACAACCGCGCATTTACCGTGCAGGCACATCCAGAGTTTGACTCTGTGTTCATCGAAGGGCTTGCCACCCACCGTGGTCCCGGGGCCGTGCCGCAAGCCGAGCTGGAAGAAGCTGCTGCCAACCTCAATAAACCTGTCGACAACGAAGTACTGGCTGCGAAAATCGCCCAATTCTTCAAGGAAAGGAATGTCGCATGAGCTGGATGGACCAAATCCCCGAGGCGGCCAAAACGTATATTGAGAACAACCGCCTGGACGAAGTCGAATGCGTCATCGCCGACCTGCCGGGTATCGCCCGCGGCAAGGCCGTGCCTGCCTCCAAATGGGAAAAGCAGCAGATGTTCCATCTGCCCAATTCGATCTTCTTCCAGACGATTACCGGTGACTGGGGCGAGGCCGCAGGTCCAGAAGGCTTCCTTGAACCCGACATGGTGCTGAGACCCGATCTTTCGACCGCGACAGCGGCTCCATGGGCCCACGACGGCACCCTGCAGGTTATCCACGACGCCTTTGACCAGAAGGGCCGTCCCGTGCCCTTCTCGCCGCGCAACGTGTTGAAGCGGGTTGTCGATCTCTACAAGAAAGAGGGCTGGACACCAGTTGTCGCGCCCGAGATGGAATTTTACCTGGTGGGCCGCAATATTGATCCGGCCAAGCCGATTGCTCCCATGATGGGCCGTACCGGTCGCCCTGCTGCGGGGCGGCAAGCCTATTCGATGACCGCCGTCGACGACTACGGCCCGGTGATCGACGACATCTATGAATTCGCAGAAATCCAAGGGTTCGAGATCGACGGCATCGCGCAGGAAGGCGGCGCAGGCCAGCTGGAAATCAACCTGCGTCACGGCAGCCCTGTAAAACTGGCCGACGAGGTCTTCTTCTTCAAACGGCTGATCCGTGAGGCGGCGCTCAAGCATGATTGCTTTGCCACCTTCATGGCCAAGCCGATCGAGGGCGAGCCGGGGTCGGCGATGCATGTCCACCATTCGGTGATCGACGAGGACGGCAAGAACCTATTCACCGGCCCACAGGGCGGCGAAACGGATGCGTTCTTCCACTTTATCGGCGGCCTGCAGGAGCATCTGCCCAATGCCATGGCGCTGATGGCGCCTTACGTGAACAGCTATCGGCGGTACGTGCCAGGCGAGGCCGCTCCCGTGAACCTCGAGTGGGGTCGCGACAACCGGACAACCGGCATCCGGATCCCGATTTCCAGTCCAGAGGCGCGCCGGATCGAGAACCGTATTCCCGGCATGGACTGCAACCCCTACCTTTGCATCGCAGCCTCTTTGGCGAGCGGCTATCTGGGGCTGAAGAATGAGATCCGTCCCGACAAGCGCTGGCGTGGTGAGGCTTCGGACAGCGAAGCGGAAGTGGCCGAGTCGCTCTGGACAGCGCTTGATCTCTTTGACGAGGCGACCGAGCTGCGTCAGGTCTTGGGCGAGGATTTCGCGCGGGTCTATTCCATCGTGAAACGTGCGGAATACACCGAATTCCTGCAAGTCATCAGCCCGTGGGAGCGTGAACACCTGCTGCTGAACGTCTGATGACCAGCCCGCTTTACCGCAACGAGCGCCCGGGCGTTCTGCCCGACAGCTGGTATGTTGCCAGCGCCGATATTCCGACCGACCGCCCTGCCCTACGCGGGTCGTTGCGGGTTGATGTCTGTATCATCGGCGCTGGTTTCACAGGTTTGTCCGCCGCACGGCATCTTGCCGCCAAGGGCCTCGATGTTGTTGTCGTGGATGCGCACCGTGTCGGCTTTGGCGCCTCTGGCCGCAACGGCGGGCAGGTCTGGAGCGGCTACAACATGCCCCATCGTAAACTGGCCGCCAAATACGGCGCCGGTCACGCCCGCGATCTGTGGCAGATCACCGAAGAGGCGAAATCCATCGTGCGCGAGCTTGTCGCGACCGAGATCCCCGAAGCCCGCTTTCGCCCCGGCATCGCCGAATGCGCGGCAAAACCGGATGAGGTCGCCGGGATGCATCGGGATGCGGCGTTTCTGCAAGAGGCCTACGACTATGCCGACGTGCGCCTTCTTTACCGCGACGAGATGCGCGCCCTGATCCAGACGGACGACTATCACGGCGGGCATATCGATACCGGCGCGGGGCACATCCATCCGCTGCGCTATGTGTTTGGCCTGGCGAGGCTGGCAGAGGCTGCAGGCGCCCGCATTTTTGAACGCACCGAAGCCCATCATATTGCCGAAGGCGATCCGGCCGTTGTGCGCACCTCCAAAGGCCATATCACAACCGATCATGTCATCCTTGCTGGCAACGGATACCTGCCAAATATCAACCGCGCGGTGACCGCCAAAATCCTGCCGGTCAACAGCTATATCGCGGCGACGGAACCACTTGGTGAGCTGGCGCGGGAAGTTCTGAGCGAAGACATCGCGGTCAGCGACAGCAAGTTTGTGAAAAGCTACTATCGGCTCTCCGAGGACGGACGCCTGCTCTATGGCGGGCGCGCTGCCTATGGGATCGGCTTTCCCAAGGACCTCAAGTCGGAAATGGCCGCGCGCATGGAGGCCATGTTTCCCCAATTGCTCGGAGTGAAGATGGAGTATGCGTGGGGTGGCACGCTGGGGATTACCGCAACCAAATTGCCCGCTATCCAGCGCGTCGCTCCCAATATTGTTTCCGCAGCCGGATATTCAGGTGTCGGCGTCGCCATGTCAGGAATGGCAGGCCGCGTTCTGGCCGAGGCGGTCGCGGGGCGAGCGGGGCGGTTTGACACCCTCGCCGCCTTGAAGGTGCCGAACTATCCCGGAGGCACGTTGCTTCGCAGCCCGATCCGCACCTTGGCGATGACGTGGTTCTCGTTGCGGGACCGGCTGGGGCTCTAGGACGGACCATCCTAAAAAGATACTCCGGGCCAACTGGGGGAAGCGAGTATTCAGCAACCGCGCTCTAGGGGCGCCCTATTTACCCATCTTCGACAGCTTTTCCTGCAATGCCGATAGCTGCGCCTTGATGTCATCGAGATCGTCGTCACTGCTGGCTTCCGCATCCTTCTTCGGCGCCATCATCCCGCCGGTCATGGCCTTGAAGAACGCCTCTTGCTGCGCACGCATCGCCTCGAACCCTGGCATAGCCGCCATCGGGTTGGCCTTGCCCATGTTCTCGAGCGCCTTGGACTGGCCATCGCGGAGCATCTCGAAACTGGCCTGCAGGAAACCTGGCACAACCGAAGCCGCCTGACTGGTGTAGCTGCGCACCAGATCGGTGAGCACATCAACAGGCAACACACTTTCGCCGCGGCTCTCGTGCTCGGCGATAATCTGCAACAGATACTGGCGTGTCAGGTCATCCCCTGACTTCAGATCGACAATCTGCACCTCGCGCCCCTCGCGGATGAAAGCCGCGATATCTTCCAGCGTCACGTAGTCGCTTGTTTCGGTATTGTACAAGCGACGGCTGGCGTAGCGCTTGATCAGGAGCGGCTTGTCGGTGTCTGCCATGCGTCGTCCTCCCAGACGTGTTGCGGTGCAGAGAAGACTATGCCGCGCCTGCTAAAAAGAAAAGTCTTTGCTGCAAACGAAAAGACGGCCCGCGATAGCGGACCGTCTTGGATGGATATTCACCCTAAGGGAGGAGGAGGAGGAGGAGGAAAGGGTGAACGTTCCGGGGGCAATTACTTTGCAGCAGCAGTTGCTTTCTTGGCAGCGGCTGTCATTTCGTCAGTCGCTTTTTTCGCGGCTTTGGTCATGTCTTCGGACATATCCTTGCCAGCGGCCAGAACGATTTCCATTGTCTGTGTCTGAACTTTTTTCGCGATTTCAGCGAAAGCAGACATGTGCTCTGCAGCAGCTTCAGCCTGAGCAGAAGCGAAGTCTGTCATTGCTTTTGCGTAGTCAGCAGGCTCTGCCTTTGCTTTCGACATGGCTGTCATCTTGGAGATGGTGTCCATGGTCCACTTGGAAGAGATCTCAGCAGATTTGCCAGCAGCGTCCAGAGCAACAGCAGACATTTTCTCGGCCAGAACGGTCTGGTTCTTGAACTGCTCTTCCATTGCTTTGGTGTCTACTGGGAATGCGCCTGTCATGTCTTTGAAGATCGCGGTGAAATCTTGTGCTTTAGCCATCGTAATAGCCTTTCAATTCGGTGTTCGGTGCGGTGGTTTGTTCAAAGGAACCCGCTGTTATCCTGTGACACCAATATGCGTGCCGCAGTGCAGCATTTCAAGTATTTTTCTGCAGTGCAGCAAAAAATATGCCGCACTGCGAAAACTTTGTTGTTTTAAGAAGGTTTAGCCGACACATAAGTCCCCGGTGCAGGAGCCAGAACAAGAAAATCTTCGTTTCCGGGGGTCCGCGCTGTGACTTTTTTGCCAGACTTCTTTGACAACCAGTCATCCCAACGCGGCCACCATGACCCTTCGTGGAAATCGGCCGAGTCGCGCCAATCGTCTGGGGTCAGACCCAATTCGGGGTTTGTATAGTGGCCATACTTGTTCTTGGACGGCGGGTTGATGATCCCCGCGATGTGCCCGCTCTGCGACAGGATAAAGGTCTTGTCCTTTGACCCCATTTTCTGCACGCCGCTATAGCTGCTTTTCCATGCGGCGATGTGGTCGGTCTCACAGGCGATGGCGCAAAGCGGCACAGTTACATCCTGCAGGCGCACGGTCTCGCCCGCGATCTCGAAACCATCAGTCGCGAATTTGTCCTGCTGACAGAGGCCCCGCAGGTACTCGACCGACATTTTGGCAGGCAGGTTGGTTCCATCCCCGTTCCAGTAGAGCAGGTCAAAGGCCGGCGGCGCCTTGCCCATCATGTAGCTTTTGATCGCCGGTCCATAGATCAGGTCGTTGGACCGCAGGAACGAGAATGTCCGCGACATGAAAAAACTGTCGAGGATGCCGTTCTCTTCGACTTCATCCTCGATCCCGTCGACGAATTCATCGTCAAGGAACACGCCTACTTCGCCACGATCCGAGAAATCCGTCAGCGTGGTAAAGAAGGTGGCCGAATTGACGGTTGTGTCTTTGCGCTTCTTCATCAGCGCCAGCGTAAGTGACAGCGTGGTTCCGGCGATGCAGTAGCCGACCGCGTTGATTTTTTTCACGCCACAGATCTTCTTCACCTGCTCCATCGCGGTCAGGTACCCCTGCTCGACATAGTCGGTCATCGAGGTCTCGCGATAGGTGGCGTCAGGGTTCACCCAAGACACCACAAAGACGGTATAGCCCTGATCCACGGCCCATTTGATCAGGCTGTTCTGTGGTTTCAGGTCCATGATGTAGAACTTGTTGATCCATGGCGGGAAGATCAGCAGCGGGGTCTCGTAGACCTGCTCGGTGCTGGGGGCGTATTGGATCAGCTCGAACATATGGTTGCGGAAAACAACTGAACCCGGTGTAGTGGCAAGGTCTTCGCCCAGCTTGAACGCCTTTTTGTCGGCAAGGGTGACGACAAGATCGCCACCATTCGCCTCAAGATCGGCAATCAGGTTTTCCAGCCCCGCAACAAGGCTCTCGCCCTCGGTCTCCGCGGCCAGTGCCAGCGCCTCGGGGTTTGTCGGCAGGAAGTTGGTGGGGCTGATCATATCGACCAGTTGCTGGCTGAAATAGCGCAGGCGCTTCTTTTCTTCCGCGTCCAGCGTCTCAATATCCTCGACGGCCTGTTTCACGGCTTCCGCGTTCATCAGATACTGCTGCTTGATGAAGTTGAAGTAGGGGTTGGTATCCCAGAGCTCGTGCGAGAACCGGCGGTCTTTCGGGGTCTCGTCCTTCGGTGGCTCCAGTTTGCCTTGTGACAGCAGATGCTGGGCCTCGACGAAGTGCTTGACCGACTTGCCCCAGAACTCGATCTGGTGCTCGATCAGCTTGGCGGGGTTGTTCATCATCTCGGTCATGTAGGCGGTGGCCGCCTTCAAATAGAGTTCCTGACTTGGGCCCTGCAAAGCGGGTGAAACCTGCCGCCCCTGCCCCATAACCTTGAGCAGGCGCTGGGTCAGTTCTTCGACCTTTGCGAGGTTGGCTTCGAGCTTGGCAAGGTTCTCGCCGACAGCGCTCGTTGACTCCAAATCATTTGTTGTCATCTTACAATTCCTACATATATGCTGCAGGTGCAGCATTTTTGCGTGCCATACCATCGGAGTTCGAGAAGATGAAGTACATGATGACCTACGACCTGATGGAAACGATCCGAAACACCAACCAGTGGCTCGGAGCGACAGCACGCGCTTATGCATCCTATCCAATCATGTCTTGGGGCGCGAATCCAGCCATCGACTGGCTCAAGGCCTGGGGCGAAGTGACCGAGCGCACATTCGAGCGGATGGTTGCCAAGCCTGATTGGAATATTCCTCCGATCACCGGACCGAAAGGTCGCGATCACCCAGTCGAGGTCAAGACGGTGGTTGAAAAGCCTTTCGGCGACCTAATCCAATTCACGGTGCAGGGCCGCAAACCTGCCAAGCGGCGCATCATGCTGGTTGCGCCGATGTCCGGCCACTATGCCACCCTTCTGCGCAAGACCGTGACCAGCCTCCTGCCCGATGCGGACGTCTATGTCACCGACTGGCATAACGCCCGCGACATTCCCGTCAGCGCCGGCAAGTTCGATATCGAGGACTATACCCTCTATTTGATGGACTTCATGCGTAAGCTGGGCCCGAATACCCATGTGATCGCCGTCTGCCAGCCGGTTCCGCTGACGCTGGCAGCGACGGCCTATCTGGCCGAGCTTGATCCTGCTGCACAGCCACGTTCGCTGACACTTATCGGTGGCCCCGTCGACCCTGAGGCTAACCATACCGAAGTCACCGACTTTGGCCGCACAGTTACTATGGGCCAGCTTGAACAGACGATGATACAGCGCGTCGGGTTCAAGTATGACGGCGTCGGCCGACTGGTTTATCCGGGACTCTTGCAACTGGGCTCGTTCATTTCAATGAACCTTGAGACACACACCTCTGCCTTCCGCGACGAGATCATTCGCGTGGCCAAGGGTGAGGCCTCCGATCATGACCGTCACAACGACTTCTATGATGAATATCTGGCCGTTATGGACATGACTGCCGAATTCTACCTCTCGACGGTGGAACGTATCTTCAAAGGCCGCGAGATTGCCCGCAACGAATTTGTCGTTGCAGGCCACAAGGTAGACTTCAGCAAGATCACTACTGTCGCGGTCAAGATCGTCGAAGGCGAAGAGGATGATATTTCGGCCCCCGGCCAGTGCCTTGCCGCGCTTGGCCTGCTGACAGGACTGCCCGAGTACAAGAAGGCCGCGCATCTGGAACCCGGCGCAGGTCACTACGGTATCTTTGCGGGCAAAAGCTGGCGGAATAACATCCGTCCGCTGGTGCTTGATTTCATTGATGCAAACGATGAGGACAGCGAGCCTGCTGCCCCCGACAATGTCGTCAAGATCAAGTAAGCCTACCGCAACAGCAGAGGCATCCTGATCCATCTGTGCAAGGCGTCTGTCGTGGCGTCTGGCCGTTCAAGCGTGGGCATGTAGCCCGCCCCTTCGATCACTTCGAGGCGTGCATTCGGGATCAGTTCGGCCAGAAACTGGTGCCGCTTGATCTGGAACTGCCCATCGTGGCTGCCGCAGATCACCGCCGCGGGCTGGCTGATCTTGCGCAGGACGTCCTGTTGATCGCGTCGCCGCTGCATGGTGCGTGCCAGCTTGATATAGTTATCCGGACCAATATCGCGTCCCATCTCGGTCAACTGGCGGACAAGCGCCGGTTTGTCCGTTGCTGGCCCCATCCAGGTCGAATTGATCTCATGCTGCAATACGTCCTCCCAGCGTCCGGCACGGGCGGCGATGATCTGCTCCTCGCGGGCGGCGGCGGCCTCGGGGGAATCGGGTTGCGGTGTCGTGCTTACAAGAGCGATCTGCGTGATCCGCTCGGGCGCGCGGCGCAGCATCTCCATCGCGACCATCCCGCCGAAGCCGACACCCAGCAGCGAGAACCGTGAGGGTGACCAATCGAGCATCTGGCTCGCGATCTCCTCCATGCGCTCGCCACAGGTCGGCGGGGCCATCATCACCGCGTGATCGCGGGACAGCGCTTTGATCTGCGGGAAAAAGACCCGCGCATCGCAAAGCAATGGGGGAATCATCACGAGGGTTTCGCGTGACATCAGGGTTGCCTCATACTGCCAGGCCCTTTTGAGGGCCATTTTCCCCACGATTGGGTGCTGCGGCTGCAAAAAACAAGTGTCAGTCTTGGGACAGGTCTTTCAGCCATGACAGAATCCGCGCAACGGCGGGTCCGGTCTGATTGGGAGAAAAGACATCCCCCGCCATGATATGCCCCATGTCGTCATCATCAGGGCCCTGCTGGAACAGATAAGTCGCGACGGGCGCACCCCAACGGCGGATGACTTTGGCTGTCTCGCGGGCCGAGACAACCTGATCGGCCTCGTTATAGCAAAAGAGCGCGGGCGTGGTGATCTTGGCCAAATCGGCGGCGCGCGCGGCGCGCACCGCATCTGCCATGACATAGACGGCTTTGGTCGGGTAGGTCACCGTCCAAAAGGCGGTATGCGCCTCGCTCTGGGCGGGAAAGCTGCGCTCCTTGCCTGCCAGCAGATGCCCCCAAGCGCGTGCCTTGGGCAGGTCCAGCAGGGTTTGCGCCAGTTTGTGGGACAGCCCAAAGTTGGGCGAGACATGGATCATCGCGTGTGCCGTTGCCCCTTCGGCAAAGGCGAGCGTCGCCAAGGTGCATCCTGTCGAGCAACCGATGATGATCACCTTTTCACCGATTGCTTGTGCGATTTCTATGGCTTCCGCTACATCTGCCTGCCATGCGGCGAGTGTCGCCGTGCCCATGGCAGCGCCGTCCTGACCGTGCCCTGTCAGGCGGGTGAAATGCAGGTTGGCGCCGAGATCGGCCGCGACCAGATCAGGCAGAGGCCGGATTTCCTCGGGCGAGGCAGAAAAGCCGTGAATGAAGAGGACTGAAAACGCGGTTTTCCGCGCGACCTCACCCGCCCAGACAATCCGCTTTTCGCAGCCCGGGCGCAGGTGCGGCACCTGCGCCTCGGATGCGGCCAGTTCGGCCTCTATCGTAGCCAGATCACGCAAGGGCGCGCGCCGCCATCGGGCGATAGACAAGGATGAAACCGAGGATCGCGACAAACAGGATGCCCGCGGGGATCAGCGTGATCGCCATCTGCAGTGTCGCGATAGCCTCATCTGTTTGCGGCACGGTCCCATCGATTGTCTCCCGCCAGCCCGCCGCCGCCAATGTCAGGCCAAGGACCGCCGGAGCCACCGCATTGGCGAGCTTTTGGCCAAAGAGCCAGACTGCCGAGAATGCGCCTTCGATCGCGGCACCGCTCTCGCGGCGGGTGACATCCATCAGGTCGGGATACATTGCCCAAGGGATCTGCTGATACGCTCCGTTTGTCATGCCAGCCACGACAATTACGCCGGCGATGGCTGTCACATTCACGGAAGGCAGCACCGTGTAGAGCCCATAGAGCAGCACGATATAAAGCGTCAGCCCCAAGAGCAGTGCGCCCACTTTACCCATGCGGTTCGAGAGCAGCACCCAGACAGCCTGACTCAGGATTGATCCCAGAACGAAGGCCGCAAAGAGCAGGCTGAGCGTGGTCAGTGCCGCCGCCGCACCCGAAAGTGCGGTGTCACCGCTGTCGATGATCAGATAAAGCGCGGCAAAGGGCAGCCCCGCGGTGATCATCGCAATCGCCAGCGTCATCACCCCATAGAGCACCACGAGCACCATGAAGGCGCGGTTCGCGAGCACCAGCCCGATGATCCCAGACAGCGCCACTGTTACGGGGGTTTCAATGCGCGGTGCCTTGCGGATCGACCAGAGCGACAGCCAGACCGCCCCGATCATCAGGGGCGAGACTGCAAGCGCGGCCATCGCATAACCCATCGAACCGGCAAGCCCCGGAATCACAGCGCCACCGATCAGAATGCCCACACTGGCAAAGGCCATACGCCAGCCGGTCATGGCGGAGCGTTCCTTGGGGTCCTGCGTGATTTCACCGGACTGCGCGCCATATGGGATCGCAACCATTGTGAACCCGATTGTAGCAATACCGAAAAAGGCAATCACCCAAGCCACATTGGCAACCATGGCCATGCCCTCGGGCACGGCAAAAAGGCCGACCATCCCAGCCGCCATGACCAGCACCCCGATGAACATCCACGGCGCGCGCCGGCCGAAACGGCTGTTGGTCTTGTCCGAAAGATACCCCACCAGCGGGTCGGTGATCATGTCAAATATCAGCACGGCTGTTGTGACAAACCCGGCGATCCCGACCGGCACACCCAGAAACGCGGTCAGGTAGGTCAGCACCAAAAGCTGCTTGACCACCACAAAGACAACAATCCCCATATCGGCAAGGCCCCAGCCCGCCTTTTGACCTACCGATAACGCCATGAATTTTACCCCTCCCAAGGCTTTGTCGCACCCTAGGCAGAGGCTCGAAATTTACCAAAGCAAAACGTGACGTCAGTTGGCGCGGGCGAGCACTTCTTCGACGGATGTGACAATCAGGGCAAGGCAGTCCGGGTCCGAGAACCGATGATCAGCCCCGTCCACCAGTGTCAGGCGCATGTCCGGTCCTGTCGCATGATCCAGCAGACGCAAGGCCACCGACATCTCGACATCTGCATCTGCCGTGCCTTGCAGGAAACGCGTGGGAAACGGCAGCGGCAGCGGGTCGCGCAGCACCAGACGGTTGCGCCCCTCTTCGATCAGGCGGCGGGTGATGATGTAGGGCTCTCCATACTCGGACGGCAGCGCAAGCTGGCATGCCATGACCTCTGCCCGCTGGGCCTGGTCGAAACTCGCCCACATGCTGTCTTCAGTGAAATCGGGAGCCGCGGCGATTGTC
The DNA here is from genome assembly GCA_964221795.1 of Luminiphilus sp. GTDB lineage: Bacteria > Pseudomonadota > Alphaproteobacteria > Rhodobacterales > Rhodobacteraceae > Yoonia. The sequence continues at coordinate 15,373 of CAXQAV010000356.1, forward strand.
ACTAGCCCTGCGAGTTTCTCCGGCATCGCACGCGATAGGAGCAACGAAATCCACCCACCCATGCTCGATCCGACCAGCACCACAGGACCATCAATCAGGGCAAGGGCCGCGCAGGCATCCTCGAACCAGTCGCCGATGGCGCCATCCGTGAAAGCCCCGTCACTTTCGCCGTGACCGGAGTAGTCGAACCGCAGGAAGGCACGGCCCTGCGCCTTGGCCCATGCCTCAAGGTGGACCGCTTTGGTACCTTGCATGTCGGATTTGAAACCACCCAGGAATACAACTGCAGGCCCCTGACCGTCTGTCAGGTGATAGGCGATCCGGCGTCCTTGGCTTGTGGTCAAATACTCAGGCATCCTGCACCTCTTCCACTCCCGTTGCGATAACGGCGGCACAAAAACACATCGCCGCAAAAAGGCCAATCACCAAGGGCACACTGATCGCTGCAACAGCTGCAGAGGCCGCCCCTGCCCCGAGAAGGAACAAGCCAACGACTGTATTGGACAGAGCGATGTAGCTCGCACGGTTGTCTGCACCAGCCATATCGACCAG
>CAXQAV010000357.1:0-5286 GCA_964221795.1 Luminiphilus sp.
GCAAAGGCGGGCATGCCTGCGCTCACGGCGCATTGCACTTCGACCAGCCGCGCGTCGACCCCTTCGAATGCTACCGTGTAGGTCTGTGCGACCACCGCCATACTCCCCGGATGGTTAACGAGTAGGCGGAAGTGGTTGAAGAATGGTTAACGGTTCTCGGTCAAGACCTTGGCGCGGGCCAGACCGTCCGGTCCAGCGGCTTGTTGTAGACGGCAAGTTCTGCGTCCTCGGCCAGTCCCTCCTGCCGCCAGCTGACAAAATCGCGATGCGCTATGATGGCCGAAGCATAGGCCGTGACCGCATCCGACATCGGCAGCGCATAGGTCAGAAGCCGCGTGACGACCGGTGCATAATAGGCATCGGCGAGTGTGAAATCGCCGTAGAGGAACGGCCCGCCGGACCGTGCAAGCGCACGCCCCCAGATTTCCTCGATCCAGACCAGATCGGCCAGCACGGCCTCGGACGGTGCGAAACCCGCCCAGCCGTTCCGCAGGTTCATCGGACAGGCCCCGCGCAAGGCGGTGAAACCGACGTGCATTTCGGCGATGATGCTTTGCGCCTCCGCCCTGTCCTTTGGGTCTTTTGGAAGCAAGCCCTTGTCAGGAAAGGCCTCGGCCAGATGCCATGCAATCGCGAGTGTGTCGGTGAGTAGCCCGCCTTCTGGCGTCACAACAGCCGGTACCGTTCTGGCACCGCCAAAGGCTGCGACCTCTGCGGCGAAACTGTCCGAATAGATAAGTGTCGTGGTGACGCTGACGGGGATGTCAAAAGGCGCAAAACTCAGCCAGCCGCGCAGCGACCAGCTCGAGTAGCTCTTTTGTCCGATGAGAAGATTGTATGTCATGCCCGAATCCCTAGCCCGTCAGTGGCATCAGTGGCATCAGTGGCATCAGTGGAAATGCGGATTTGTGGTCCAGTCCATCACGGATTGTGATTGATCCGGCCGACCTGCCAGCCTGCGCCGTCAAAGGTCAGATCCGTGACCGAGAGGTTGTCGATCCGGTGACCGAAGGCCTCATACCCGCTGATGCCCTTGGCCCGTTGTACCTGTGTCAGGATCGCGCCGAAATGAGCGACGATGATGAGGTCGGAGAACCCATTGGACAGGTAATGATCCACAGCACCGGAAACCCGCGCCGATATCGCATTCCAGCTTTCCCCACCGGGTGGCGCGATATCACCAGGAGTTTCCCAATAGGCGCGGATCGTTCTGGGGTCGGTTGCCTCGACCTCGGCAAAGGTCTTGAGTTCCCAAGCTCCGAAGTTGATCTCGCGCAAGGAGGGGTCGTGGGGAAGGCGGGTTGCGGGTTGCAGGGCATCTGCCGTTGCGACGGCGCGGGACAGATCGGAGGACACAACCGGCGCATCGGGCAGATAGTCCCTCAACCGTGCGATTTGCGCCGTATCGGACAGATCGGCGGGCAGATCGGACCACCCCACCATCGCCTTGGCATGCGTCGGACCGTGCCGCACCAACCAGAGCCGTGTCACGGCAGCTGCCCTTTCAGCACCAGCGGCAGGCCTGCCATGACAGCGACGACCAGAACCGCGCGGGCGGCGATCTCTTGGTTCAGTTTGCCTTGGGCGTTGCGAAAGCGCCGCGCCAGCGCGTTTTCGGGAACGATCCCCTGACCGGTCTCGTTCGAGACGATCACCACAGGCCGTCCGGCCTCTGTGATGGCTTTCAGAAAATCCGCCTGCGCAGCCTCCAGGTCATGTTCGCCAAGAATAACATTGGTCAGCCAGAGCGTCGCGCAATCAATCAGGACAGGGGTATCAGGTGGGGCAGCAGCGAGTGCTGTGGCGATGTCCAGCGGCTCTTCGATGGTGGTCCAGTTCTGCCCGCGCATCGTCTGATGGGCGGCCACTTTCTCTGCCATTTCAGCGTCATAGACCTGCGACGTGGCAATATATGTGGGTCTGTCACAAACGGATGTGACCAGCCTTTCGGCAAATGCGGATTTGCCACAGGCTGCGCCACCTAGCACGAGTGAGAGTCGGGGCAATGATTTCATCGCACTTTTTTCTGATCCAGTTCCTTTACCGCTACGTAACTAATCCAAATGAAAAAGTTAATGCACCGCTCGGCAACTGGGAGAAGATAAATGGGTGTCACCAGATTTTCCGATCAGACTTTGTCTCGCACGGCAATGAGGGCAGAACTACTGGATGCAGAAACCGAGCTTGCGCTGGCCTATGCCTGGCGCGACCAGCGCGACGAACAGGCTCTGCATCGCCTGATCACGGCTTATATGCGGCTTGCCATTTCGATGGCCTCGAAATTCAAGCGCTATGGCGCGCCGATGAACGACCTCATTCAGGAGGCATCTGTCGGCCTGATGAAGGCAGCCGACAAGTTTGACCCTGACCGTGGCGTGCGTTTCTCGACCTATGCGGTATGGTGGATCAAGGCATCCATTCAGGACTACGTAATGCGCAACTGGTCGATGGTCCGCACCGGCTCGACCTCGTCGCAGAAATCTCTCTTCTTTAACATGCGCCGCGTGCAGGCCCGGCTGGAGCGTGAGGCCGCCGCTGAAGGTCGCACAATCGACCAACAGGAAATGCGCGAATTGATCGCCATCGAAGTCGGTGTGCCTTTGCAGGACGTCGAGATGATGGAAGGCCGCCTGTCCGGTTCCGACTTTTCGCTCAATGCGACTCAGTCGGTGGATGATGAGGGTCGCGAATGGATCGACGCATTGGAAGATGACGGCCCGCAGGCCGCCGAGACCGTTGAGAATGCCCACGACAACGACACCCTGCGCCAGTGGCTGCTGACTGCACTCACCTCGCTGAATGACCGCGAGCAGTTCATCGTCCGCGAACGCAAACTGCGGGACGAACCGCGCACATTGGAAAGCCTCGGGTCCGAACTCGGCCTGTCCAAAGAGCGCGTGCGCCAGCTTGAAGCCGCAGCCTTTACGAAAATGCGCAAGAGCCTTGAGGCCCAAAGCTCGGAAGTGTGCGCGTTTTTCCGCTAAGCCTCGCATTGAATTTCCGGTCGGACATACCCTAGTGTCGGGCAGACCCGACCGGAGATAGCCCATGCTGGCTGGCAAACATATTCTGCTGATCATCGGAGGCGGCATTGCCGCTTTCAAATCGCTTGACCTGATCCGGCGGCTTCGGGAGCGCGGCGTGCTGGTGTCGCCGGTGCTGACCAAGGCGGGAGAGGAGTTTGTCACCCCTCTCAGCGTGTCGGCCCTAGCCGCGCAGAAGGTCTATCGCGATCTCTTCGATCTGACCGATGAGGCCGAGATGGGCCATATCGAATTGTCCCGTGCCGCTGACCTTATTGTTGTCGCCCCTGCGACTGCCGATCTAATGGCGAAAATGGCGGGCGGTCTGGCCGGCGACCTTGCCTCGACCCTGCTTCTGGCCACTGACAAACGCGTCTTGATCGCGCCTGCGATGAATGTGCGCATGTGGGATCACCCCGCCACCCAGCGCAATCTGGCGACATTGCAGGGCGACGGCATCCTCGTCGTCGGCCCCAATGAGGGCGACATGGCCTGCGGCGAATATGGCCCCGGCCGTATGGCCGAGGTGCCCGAGATTATCGCCGCGATTGATGCGGCTCTCGCTGATGGTCCGCTCAAGGGCAAGCATGTCCTTGTCACCTCTGGTCCGACCCATGAACCGATTGATCCGGTTCGCTACATCGCCAACCGCTCGTCCGGGGCGCAGGGGACCGCCATTGCCGGAGCGCTGGCGGCGCTGGGCGCGGATGTGACTTTCGTGACCGGCCCTGCTGATGTGCCGCCGCCACAGGGGGTGAATGTCGTGCGGGTGCAGACCGCGCGGGAAATGCTGGAGGTCGTGACTGCGGCGAAAGCCGCAGACGCCGCTGTTTTTGCCGCAGCCGTGGCCGACTGGCGTGTGGCGAATGCGGGGGCGAGCAAGATCAAGAAGGACGGCAGCGGCCTTCCGAAGCTCGAATTTGCCGAGAACCCCGACATCCTCGCCAAGGTCTCGCAGATGACCGAAGGGCGCCCGCCGCTTGTCGTTGGCTTCGCCGCCGAGACCGACGACGTCATCGCCCATGCGACGGCCAAACGCGCGCGCAAAGGCTGCGACTGGATCGTGGCCAATGATGTCTCGCCCGCGACAGGAATCATGGGTGGTTCCGAAAATGCTGTCACCCTGATCACCGCCGAGGGGACCGAGACCTGGGAACGGATGAGCAAATCTGCCGTGGCGGCGAAACTGGCCGAGCGCATTGCCGAGGCCATCGCATGAGCGTCCAGATCGACTTTCTCTGGGAGGATTGGGCCGACCAGTCGCTCGGGCTGCCCTCCTACGAGACCGCCGGTGCGGCGGGGGCGGACATCCGCGCCAATCTGAAGGATCAGGCTGCGATGACTCTGGCCCCGATGCAGCGCGCATTGATCCCCACGGGCCTGCGCATGGCGATCCCCACAGGATATGAGGTGCAGATCAGGCCGCGTTCCGGCCTTGCGCTGAAGCACGGGATCACGCTGGTGAACACGCCGGGCACGATTGACAGCGACTACCGCGGGCCGCTTGGCATCATCGTGATCAACCTTGGCGACGCAGATTTCGAGATCACACATGGCATGCGCATCGCGCAGATGGTCGTGGCCCCAGTGGTGCAGGGATCTTTTGCCGTTGCCGCCAACCTTGATGACACAGCCCGCAGCGCGGGCGGATTTGGATCGACCGGCCTATGATCATGGTCGGCAGCATGATCGCAGCCCTCTGGCTGATCGGCTGGGCGATGAAGATGCCCACGGCGGCGCGCTGGAACATGACCGCGATCCTGATTGTCGCTGTGATGATTGCCCATGTGGTCCTGCCCGACGGTCATCCGTTCCGCATGGCGACGGGAGGAGACATCAGGCTCTGGGCAATCCTCTTGGGCTTTGGTGTGCTGGTCTGGGGGTATCGGCGGTTTCTGGGCGCTTTACGCAATCGTGCTAAGAGCGGGGCGGCTGCCGAACCGGTGGTGCGATCCGAGAAATTCACGGACACCGAACTGGAGCGCTACGCCCGCCATATCATCCTGCGCGAGGTCGGCGGTGTCGGGCAAAAGGCGTTGCGCGAGGCGAAGGTGCTGGTGATCGGGGCAGGGGGGCTTGGTGCGCCTGCGCTAGAGTATCTTGCGGCGGCGGGTGTCGGCACCATCGGCGTCATAGACGATGACACTGTCGAGAATGCCAACCTTCAACGGCAGGTGATCCATCTGGACCGCAACATCGGCATGCCCAAGGTCCATTCGGCGGCCGAGATGATGCGCGCGCAAAACCCCTTTGTGGATGTGCG
>CAXQAV010000358.1:0-5533 GCA_964221795.1 Luminiphilus sp.
GGCCTTGATGACGAGCTGGAGATGATCCGCGAACAGTTCCGCCGCTTCAGCGTGGACCGCGTGGAACCCCACGCCCACGACTGGCACCTCAAGGACGAGTTGATCCCGATGGAGATCATCGAGGAAATGGCCGAAATGGGCGTCTTCGGCCTGACCATCCCCGAGGAATACGGCGGCTTCGGCCTGTCGAAAGCTTCGATGTGCGTGGTCTCGGAAGAGCTCTCTCGCGGGTATATCGGCGTCGGCTCGCTCGGCACACGGTCCGAGATTGCCGCCGAACTGATCCTCTGCGGTGGCACCGAGGAACAGAAACAGAAATGGCTGCCGCAGATCGCTTCGGCAGAGACCCTGCCCACGGCTGTTTTCACCGAACCCAACACCGGCTCCGACCTCGGCTCCTTGCGCACCCGTGCCGTGCGCGACGGCGACGACTGGAAGATCACCGGCAACAAGACTTGGATCACCCATGCGGCGCGCACTCATGTGATGACGCTGCTGGCCCGCACCGACCCCGAAACAAGCGACTATCGCGGGCTGTCGATGTTCCTTGCCGAAAAGACCCCCGGCACCGACGATAACCCCTTCCCGACCCCCGGCATGACCGGTGGCGAGATCGAGGTACTGGGCTATCGCGGTATGAAGGAATACGAACTGGCCTTCGACGGTTTCACCGTGAAGGGCGAAAACCTGCTTGGCGGCGAAACCGGCAAGGGCTTCAAGCAGCTGATGCAGACCTTCGAGAGCGCCCGCATCCAGACCGCGGCCCGCGCGGTCGGAGTCGCGCAATCCGCCCTTGATGTGGGGATGCAATACGCACAGGACCGCAAGCAGTTCGGTAAGGCGCTGATCAACTTCCCCCGCGTGGCGGGCAAACTGGCGATGATGGCCGTGGAAATCATGATCGCCCGCCAGCTCACCTATTTCAGCGCGCATGAGAAAGACAACGACCGCCGCTGCGACCTTGAAGCGGGGATGGCGAAACTGCTCGGCGCGCGCATCGCATGGGCCTGCGCCGATAACGCGCTGCAGATCCACGGCGGCAACGGCTTTGCCATGGAATACAAGGTCAGTCGCATCCTCTGCGACGCGCGCATCCTGAACATCTTTGAAGGGGCCGCCGAAATTCAGGCGCAGGTCATCGCACGCCGCCTGCTTGACTAGGTTGCCCCAGCAAGGTCTGCTCCTAGGTATTTGATCACATATACCTAGGAGTGCCCTTTGTCCCAGACTGTCCTCTTGACCGGTGCCTCCGGCTACATCGCTAAGCATATCGCACTGCAACTGCTCGAGGCGGGCTATACCGTGCGCGGAACTGTGCGGTCACTGTCGCGCGGGGCCGAGGTAATGGACGCCGTGCGCCCGCATCTTTCTGATCCGCCCCGCCATCGACGGCACCCTGCGCGCGCTCAAGGCGGCGCAGCAGGCGGGAATCACACGGGTGGTCCTGACATCCTCGACCGCTGCGATCAGCGGCTCCGACCTGCCGTCAGGAGACACCTCATTCGACGAGACCAACTGGACCGACCCGGATGCCCCCGGCGTCACACCCTACACGCGGTCTAAAACGCTGGCCGAACGCGCAGCTTGGGATTTCGTGACCAAAGACGCACCGGAGATGAAACTGACGGTGATCAACCCCGGCTTTGTCCTCGGCGCGCCGCTGGATGCCAATTTCGGCACGTCAATCGCCGTGATCGAACGGCTGCTCAAGCGCAAGGACCCGATGCTCCCGAACATGGGTTTTGCGACCGTGGATGTGCGTGACGTGGCCGAGATGCATGTGACTGTGATCAACAGGCCCGAGACCTATGGCCAGCGGATCATGACGGTCGACAGCTTCATGTCATTCGCCGATATCGCCAAGGCGATCAAAGCCGCCTTCCCCGAACGCAAGATCGTCACCCGCGTCGCGCCCGATTTCGTGGTCAAACTGCTGGGCCGTTTCGACCCCGCGATCCGTGCGATCATCCCCGACCTGGGCCGGGTCACAAAAACCGACAATGCCCGTGCCCGCGCCACGCTGGGGCGCGGCATGCGACAGGCGCATAAGGCAGCTGTCTCCTCGGCACAGTATCTGATCGAGAACAAACTGGCCTAGCCCGCCCGCGCAATCGCATCAATCAGGCGCCGGCGCGCGGGTGGTACCTCGCGGTCCCCGAGCGAGCGCAGCAGGCGGTGTTCGAGGAAATATCCCGTTGTGCCCAAGGCACGCGCGATCTCGGCGTTATCCGCATCACCCGCCCCCGCCAGCACCGGCGGCAGGGGCAAAAGGCGGTCCGCCCATTCGCCCGCACCCGCTTCACTGACCGCGCGGCCTGTTTTGGGGGAAACATAGGCCAGCCCCTCCGTCGCGCCCGTCGCGGCACAGCGTGTCAGATCAAGGCCAAAGCCCATCTCTTCTAGCAACGCCTGCTCCCAGCGCAGGTAAGCCAGAGGCCAGAGATCCCCCTGCCCCAGCAGATCGAGCAAGGCCACGGTGCGGCGATAAAGCGGCGCATGCGCCTCGCGTTCGGGCAGAACCATCGAGAGCAAGGCACAGACCGCATTCAGCCCCGCCAGCGCCAGTCGGTCGCCCATCGCCGCCGCACTGCGGCTGCGGATAGGTTCCACGATAAAAGACCCCAGATGACTGTCCAGCCGCGCCTTCCACGCGACGCTTAACTGCGCGCCCGGCTGCAGGATCGGCGCCAGCTTGCGGCTGGTGCCCCCCCGCACCACGCCCGCATCGCGTCCGTGTTCCTCTGAGAATACCTCGATAATGACCGAGGTCTCGCCAAAGGGACGCACCGCCAGCAAAGCCGCCTCGTCACGCCATTCGATCATGTAGGAGTTCCGCTATCATACCGCCATAACAGGCGGCATTGGTACGGATTGCAAGCGCCGGACGCCTCCGGCGGGGGAGTATTTGGGGAAAAATGATAAGACCCACTTTGCCCCGGGATGATCCAAAAGCTCATCACCTTGCACGGTCATCGGCTCTCCAGCCTGTACCGTGGCCCCAGACTGGCGGGGCATGGTTAATATTTGCTTATCATTTTGCCACAAATACTCTCGCCGAAGGCATAAAAGTCATTCCAGCCCCGGCTCATCCAGAAGATGCCGCCCCTGCTTGTCCTCGACCTCGATCACCCAAAGGTCAGGATCAAAGCCGCATTGGCGCGCAACAGTCGCATCCACTTCGGCCTCTACCCCTTCGGACAGAACCATCCAGCGGCGTTCGCCGGTCATCAGGTCGAAACTGCGCTGATAGCAGCAAGCGCGCCCGTCCAGCGTATTGAGCTTGATCAGCACCGCCCCCGCGGTCGCGTCGCCCTTTTGCACCACAAAGGCGGGCACCTCGATCTGTCTGAGCCGTGCAAGATAGGCCGACACCCAGATGTCCGCCGTCAGCCTCACGCGTTGCCGTCTTTGAAATCGAGGCCCATCTCGGAATAGCGCTCGGCCTCTTCCAGCCAGTTCGGGCGGACCTTGACCTGCAAGAAGAGATGCACGCGGCGGCCGAGGAATTCTTCCAGCTCCATCCGCGCGGCCTTGCTGACCGCTTTCACGGTCTCACCGCCCTTACCCAGCACGATCCCCTTATGGCCGTCACGGGCCACATAGATGATCTGGTCGATGCGGGCGGAGCCGTCTTTGCGTTCTTCCCAGGCTTCGGTTTCCACCGTCAACTCGTAGGGAAGTTCCTGATGCAGGCGCAGGGTCAGCTTTTCGCGGGTCATCTCGGCGGCGATCATGCGCATCGACAGATCGGCGATCTGGTCCTCGGGATAGAGATACGGACCCTCGGGCAACTGCTCTGCCAGCCAGTCGCGCAAAGCCTCGCAGCCGTGGCCGCGCTCGGCAGAAATCATGAAGGTATGGGCGAAAGGATAGGCCTCGTTCATGTCCTTGGCCAGGGCCAACAGCGCCTCGGACTTCACCTTATCGATCTTGTTGATCGCCAGCGCCACGGGAACCTTGATCTCGCGCTCGTGCAGGGTCTCGATAATGCGTTTGACACCCTCGGTCATGCCACGATGCGCCTCGATCAAAAGCACCACCACATCGGCATCCGCCGCCCCGCCCCATGCGGCTGCGACCATTGCGCGGTCCAGACGGCGGCGCGGTTTGAAAAGGCCGGGTGTGTCGATGAAGATCAGCTGCGCGTTCTCGGCCATGGCCACGCCACGGATGCGCGCGCGGGTGGTCTGCACCTTATGCGTCACGATCGAGACCTTGGCCCCCACCATGCGATTGAGCAGCGTGGACTTGCCCGCGTTCGGCTCGCCGATCAGGGCGATAAAACCTGCTTTGGTCTTTGCTTCGGTCATCGGTCGACTTTCTTCAAAAGGGCGGCGGCAGCGGCCTGTTCGGCCTGCCGCTTCGAGCCGGCAGTCGCCTGTTCGGCAGGGCCGGAGGCGAGCCGCGCCTCGATTGTAAACTGGGGGGCGTGGTCGGGTCCACTGCGGGCCACCTCGATATAGGCGGGCGGCACCTCGCCACGGGCCTGCGCCCATTCCTGCAACGCAGTCTTTGCATCGCGGGCGTCGGCTTCGACCTGATGGATCCGGTCACCCCAGAGGCGGAGCACCACGGCGCGGGCTGCCTCGAAATCGCCGTCCTCGTAAACAGCGGCGATCACCGCCTCCATCGCATCGGCGAGCAGCGCCTCTTTCCGGCGTCCACCCGATTTCATCTCGGAGCGGCCCAGTTTCAGCACCGCGCCCAAATCGATCTGGCGGGCGACATCGGCGCAGGTTTCCTTGCGTACCAGCGCATTGAAACGCGGGGCGAGCTGGCCTTCTGTCGCATTCAGGTCGGCCTTGAGCAGCGCCTCGGCCATCACAAGACCCAGCACACGGTCACCCAGAAATTCCAGCCGCTGGTTGTCGTCGCGATGCGCGCTCGACATCGAGGAATGCGTGACCGCGCGGATCAGATGGTCGGGCTTTTTGAAGTCATGCCCGACGCGGCCCGCAAAGGCCCGGAGGTCGGCAGAGAGCTTCAATCCAGCGCCTTGAAGAAACGGTCACCGCGCCATGTCCAGAAGGCGAACATGGACCGACCCGCAGAGGAAAAGATCACGCGGTCCGCACGGCCTACGATATCCTTGCGCTCGACAAAGCCCACACCGCGCGCGGTCTGGGCCACGCGGCTGTCGGTAGAGTTGTCGCGGTTGTCACCCATGAAAAAGAACTGCCCCTCCGGCACGGTGAAGACGCCGGTGTTATCCGTGCTGCGGTTCCCGATGTTCAGGATCGCGTGGCTCACTCCGCCTGGCAGGGTTTCGATGAAACGCTCCTTGTCACAGGGTGCGCCAAGACCCACGACGCCATTGGCGCATTGCGGGCGCACGCCCAGAGGGCCTTGCGGTTCTATCACTTCGGTAAAGGTGCCGGCAGGCTCGACCTGCACAGGTTCGTCGTTGATATAGAGCAGCCCGTCACGCATCTGGATGCGGTCGCCGGGCACACCGATCAGCCGCTTGATAAAGTCGCGCCCATCGACAGGATGACGGAAGACAACAATATCCCCGCGCTCGGGATCAGAGCCG
>CAXQAV010000359.1:0-2112 GCA_964221795.1 Luminiphilus sp.
GGCGACGAGCCGATGTTCACCAACCCGGTGATGTACAACAAGATCAAGAAGCACAAGACGACGCTGACGCTCTACACCGAGCGGCTGGTCAAGGACGGCCTGATCCCCGAAGGCGAAATCGAGGATATGAAGGCCGCTTTCCAGGCGCACCTGAACGAGGAATTCGAGGCCGGCAAAACCTACAAGCCGAACAAGGCCGACTGGCTGGACGGCAAGTGGTCGCACCTCGACCGTCAGGACGAAAGCAACTACCAGCGCGGCGTGACCGCCATCGAAGAGGCCACGTTCAATGCCGTGGGCGAGGCGCTTTGCAAGGTGCCGGACGGGTTCCCGCTGCACAAAACCGTTGCGCGCCTGCTCGAGGCGAAAGCCAAGATGTTCGAAACCGGCGAAGGCATCGACTGGGCCACGGGCGAGGCGCTGGCCTTCGGCTCGCTGCTGCTCGAGGGCTATCCGGTCCGTCTGGCAGGGCAGGACTCTACCCGCGGCACGTTCAGCCAGCGGCACTCGGGCCTGATCAACCAGGATACCGAGGAACGCTACTACCCGCTGAACAACATCCGTGCGGGTCAGGCGCATTACGAAGTCATCGACTCGATGCTGTCGGAATACGCGGTCTTGGGTTTTGAGTACGGCTATTCGCTGGCTGAACCCAACGCGCTTACACTCTGGGAAGCGCAGTTCGGCGACTTCGCCAACGGTGCGCAGATCATGTTCGACCAGTTCATCAGCTCTGGCGAAAGCAAATGGCTGCGCATGTCGGGCCTCGTCTGCCTGCTGCCACACGGCTACGAAGGGCAAGGCCCAGAACACTCCTCCGCGCGTCTGGAACGCTTCCTGACCATGTGCGGCGGCGACAACTGGATCGTGGCCAACTGCACGACACCGGCCAATTACTTCCACCTGCTGCGCCGCCAGCTGCACCGGACCTTCCGCAAGCCGCTGATCCTGATGACGCCAAAGTCGCTGCTGCGGCACAAGCTGGCGATCTCCAAGAAGGAAGAGTTCACGGTTGGCTCATCCTTCCACCGTGTACTTTGGGACGACGCCCAGCACGGCAACTCGGACACCAAACTGGTGGCAGATGACAAGATCAAGTGGGTCGTCATGTGTTCCGGCAAGGTCTACTACGACCTTCTGGAAGAGCGCGACGCGCGCGGCATCGACGACATCTACCTGCTGCGTTTCGAACAGTTCTACCCCTTCCCCGCGCAGTCTGCGGTGAAAGAGCTTGAGCGCTTCAAGAACGCCGAAATGGTCTGGTGTCAGGAAGAGCCCCGCAACCAGGGTGCCTGGTCCTTTATCGAACCGAATATCGAATGGGTGCTGACCCGTATCCGCGCAAAACACACGCGGCCCGTCTACGCCGGCCGCGCCGCTTCGGCCTCGCCTGCGACAGGTCTGGCCAGCAAGCACAAAGCAGAACAAGAGGCGCTCGTGAATGACGCCCTGACCATCGAAGGAAAGAAGTAATGAGCACCGAAGTCCGCGTCCCCACCCTTGGTGAATCCGTGACAGAAGCCACGGTCGCCACATGGTTCAAACAGCCCGGCGATGCCGTGGCGGTTGACGAAATGCTCTGCGAGCTGGAAACCGACAAGGTGACCGTCGAGGTGCCAAGCCCCGTTGCCGGCACCCTCGCGGAAATCGTCGCCGCCGAAGGCGAGACCGTCGGCGTTGACGCGCTGCTGGCGCAGATCGCCGAAGGCGACGCAGCCCCTGCCCCTGCCAAGAAGGAAGAGCCCAAGGTCGAAGCCAAGGAAGAGGCGCCCGCGCCGGCCCCCGAGGCCAAGTCGAAAGACGTCGAAGACGCCCCGTCTGCCAAAAAGCTGATGGCCGAAAACAACCTGTCTGACGTGCAAGGCACCGGCAAGGATGGCCGCGTGATGAAAGAAGACGTGCTCAAGGCGCTGTCCTCCGCCTCTGCCGCCCCTGCCCCTGCTGCGGCACCGCGCGCGCCGGTCTCGGCTGATCAGGCTGACCGCGAAGAGCGGGTGAAGATGACTCGTCTGCGCCAGACTATCGCCAAGCGTCTGAAGGACAGCCAGAACACCGCTGCCATGCTGACCACCTACAACGAGGTGGACATGTCGGCCGTGATGGCCCTGCGCA
>CAXQAV010000360.1:0-3245 GCA_964221795.1 Luminiphilus sp.
TCACACACGGACATCACCATTTCCCGAAGTTCGCAGGCCAGACGGTCTACGTATGTTTCACCAGAAAGTTCCTCGAGTGAAACGGCGTTGAGGTGGCACAAGCGATGGTCGGGCGGAAAGACCACCACGTAGCGCTCTAAATAGAGTTCTCGCGTCCGGAACTCTTTTTGTAAGTCTTCGGTGACGGTCATGAAAGCGACGTCGATTTCACCTTCCGACAACTTGTCTTTCAGTTCCGGAGCGCTTGCTTCGCTGACAGACAACTCAAGGCCCGCGTTGGATTTTTCGAATTGGGCAAGAAATCGCGCCAGCCGAACGTGACCAATCGTTGAAAGCACGCCCAACCGCAACGGCACTTTCTCAAGTAGTCGAAAGTTTTGTGCCAACATCTGCGTGGCTGCAGCTTCGTCTGCAATGTGCTGAAGATGCGGCAACATGGAGCGGCCAAAATTGCTCAGTAGGACTTTTCGACCTTCGCGGTGAAAAATCGGTGCGCCGAGATCTGCCTCCAAAGCCTTTACATCTTTTGTGAGCGCCGGTTGGCTGACGTTGCACTCGTTCGCCGCTTTGGTGAAGTTCAGATGCTTCGCCGCGGACAGCACATACTTGATTTGAGACATCTCCATCGTCGGGCCTCATGAGAATTAAACCGCTGTTCCTCTCATTGCCATAATTTACCCACACCAGTGGTTATTGACCAATAATGAAGAGGAATTTCCAATCCTCAGCGCTCTGTGTTGCAGTGATCGCATCAGAACAAGACATTCGGAAAGGAACCAAGATGTCAGTTTTCATGGTGGAAAGAAATATTGCCGGCATAAGCATGAACGATCTGGCGGCTGCCCAGAAGGCAGCCATCGATACAGCGAAGGAGATGACAAATTCCGGCGAAAGCATATCGTACATTCGCTCTACATTCGCTCCCGAAGACGGAAGGTGCATGTGTCTTTTTGAGGGAGAAAGCGAAGAACAGGTGCGCGATTTGAACGACAAGGCAGGGCTACCCTACAACCGCGTCGTTCAGGCTCTCGACCTAACACCTTGAACTGGTGTTTAGTCCGCTAAGGAAGAACCACCTCGGGGCTTTCCCCGAGGACCACTTTGTCCCGCAACGCTGCCCGTAACCCTATCAGATCTCTTCCCGCACCGCGCGTTTTCCCCGCGGCGTAGGATTGCCTAGCTCAGGTTCTCGATCTGTGGCAGGCCCAGCACGTGATAACCACCGTCAACGTGGATGATCTCGCCGCTGGTAAAGGCACCCGCATCCGAGGCCAGATAGACAGCCGTGCCGCCGACGGCCTCGAGCGTGGCGTTGGAGCGCAACGGCGCGTTCTGTTCGGTGTGTCGGTAGGTGCGCCGCGCGCCGCAGATGGCAGCCCCCGCAAGCGTCTTCATCGGGCAGGGGCTGATCGCGTTGACGCGGATACCCTGCGGGCCAAGGTCGTTGGCGAGGTAGCGTGTCGCGGACTCGAGTGCGGCTTTGGCCACGCCCATGACGTTGTAATAGGGCGTCACGCGGTTCGAGCCCTGATAGGTCACGGTGATCAGCGACCCGCCATCGGGCATCATCTCGGATGCACGCTTGGCCACGTCGATGAAAGAATAGCACGAGATCACCAGCGAGTTTTCGAAGTTGCCACGTGTGGTGTCGATGATCCGGCCCGTCAGTTCGTTCTTGTCGGAATAGGCGATGGCGTGGACAAGGAAATCCATCGTCCCCCAGCGCTCTTTGAGGGTGGCAAAGGCCGCGTCCATGCTGGCCGCATTTGTCACATCCACATCGACCATGATGTCAGACCCGACGGACTGTGCCAGCGGCTCAAGCCGCTTGCCGAATGCCTCGCCCTGATAGCTGAAAGCGAGTTCCGCGCCCGCCTCGGACATCGCCTTGGCGATGCCCCATGCAATCGAGCGTTCGTTCGCGACGCCCATCACCAGACCGCGTTTGCCTTGCATCGAAATCGTCATGTGATCAGCCTTTGAATTTGGACAGCAGCATCGACCCGTTCGTGCCGCCGAACCCGAAAGAGTTGGTCATCACTGTATCAAGACCGGCGTTCTCGACCAAGCTTGTCGCGATCTCGCCCGTGTGCAGCGCCGGATCGAGGGTTTCGACGTTGATCGACGGTGCGATAAAGTCGTGTTCCAGCATCAGCAGGCAATAGACAGCCTCCTGCGCGCCTGAGGCGCCCTGACTGTGACCGGTCATGGATTTGGTCGAGCTGATCGGCGGGGTGGAGCCTTCGCCAAAGACGCGACGCACGGCCTGCACTTCGCCCACATCGCCGACGGGGGTCGAGGTGCCGTGCGCGTTGATGTAGCTGACTTTGCGGCCCTCTGGCAGGGTCTTCAATGCCCCGCGCATCGCCCGCTCGCCACCTTCGCCGGAGGGGGCGACCATGTCGGCACCGTCGGAGGTCGCGGAGAAACCTGTGACCTCGGCATAGATCTTTGCGCCACGCGCCTGCGCACTCTCAAGGCTTTCCAGCACCACCATCGCACCGCCTCCGGCGATCACGAACCCGTCGCGGTCGGCGTCGAATGCGCGCGAGGCGCGGCTTGGGGTGTCGTTGTACTTCGACGACATCGCGCCCATCGCGTCAAAGAGGCAGGACAGCGTCCAGTCGAGCTCCTCGCCACCGCCCGCGAACATGATGTCCTGCGCGCCGAGTGCGATCTGCTGGGCGGCCATGCCGATGCAATGCAGCGATGTGGAACAGGCCGAGGTGATCGAAAAGTTCATCCCTTTGATTTTGTAGGATGTGGCAAGGTTCGCGCTAACCGTCGATGACATACATTTCGGCACAGCGAATGGCCCGATGCGCTTTGTCGCGCCTGTGTCCTTGACGACCTCATGTGCTGCGAGCATCGCCGAGGTGGAGGGACCGCCAGACCCTGCGATCAAACCTGTCATCGGGTTGACAATCTCGGCCTCGGTCAGCCCGGCATCGGCAATCGCCTGACCCATCGCGATATGGGCATAAGCCGCACCCGGACCCATAAAACGCAAGGTGCGTTTGTCGACATGCTCGGTAATGTCGATCTTTAGCGTGCCCGCGACCTGAGAGCGGAAACCGTGTTCCGCCATTTCGGGGCTGGCCTCGATACCGGACCGGCCTGCTTTCAACGCGGCTGTAACCTCTTCGGCGTTATTGCCGATCGGCGAAACGATCCCGAGACCTGTGACAACGACCCGACGCATGGGCTCCCTCCCTCAATACTTGTTCTTTTGGCTTAGCTTTCGC
>CAXQAV010000361.1:0-3963 GCA_964221795.1 Luminiphilus sp.
CGAAGTTGCGCGCACTGGGATTCCGATCCTGATGGTAGAGCAGAATGCTCGCCAAGCACTTGAAATTGCAGATAAAGCCTATGTTCTGGTGCAGGGTCGCAATGCCCACACAGGCACAGGCAAGGAACTGCTGGCAGACCCCGAAGTCCGCCGCAGCTTCTTGGGGGGATGATCATGGAACAGACACACTCCGCATGCATGAAGGGTGACATCTGATGGACTTTCTCAACGCAATCGTCGCTTTTGCAAACTTCGTGTTTGTGCCCGGCCTTGCCTATGGCGCACAGCTTGCCATTGGGGCACTTGGCGTCACGCTGATCTACGGCATCCTGCGGTTCTCGAACTTTGCCCATGGCGACACGATGGCCTTTGGCACCGCGATCACGATCATCGTCACGACCGCTCTGATCGGTGCAGGTGTCTCGTTCGGACCGCTGCCAACCGCACTTCTGGCGCTGCCTATCGGTATCGCGGCCACCATCGGCCTTGTTCTGGCCACGGATTGGGGCGTCTACAAATTCTACCGCGCGCAGAAAGCTTCGCCCGTGATCCTCGTGATCGTGTCGATGGGTGTCATGTTCGTCATGAACGGGATCGTGCGCTTTATCATCGGCGTCGGTGACATCAACTTTGCCGATGGCGAGCGCTTCATCATCACCGCACGCGAATTCCGCGACATGACCGGGTTGCAGGAAGGCCTCGCGATCAAGACAACACAGGCGCTGACCGTTGTGGTCGCCGTCGTCGTGGTTGCCCTGCTCTTCTGGTTCCTGAACAAGACCCGTACGGGCAAGTCGATGCGCGCCTTCTCGGACAATGAGGATCTGGCGCTGCTCTCCGGCATCAACCCCGACTGGGTCGTGAAAGTCACTTGGATGATCGTGGCCGCCCTCGCAACCACGGCAGGCGTCCTTTACGGGCTGGATAAGTCCTTCAAGGCCTTCACCTACTTCCAGTTGCTGCTGCCGATCTTCGCCGCGGCAATTGTGGGTGGCCTTGGCAACCCGCTGGGCGCCATTGCGGGTGGCTTTGTCATCGCCTTCAGCGAGGTCACAATCACCTATGCGTGGAAGAAGGTTCTGACCTATCTGCTGCCCGAAAGCATGGCACCGGACGGCCTCGTCCAGCTGCTTTCGACCGACTACAAATTTGCCGTCAGCTTTGCGATCCTGATTATCGTGCTGCTGTTTAAGCCGACGGGCCTCTTCAAGGGACAATCCGTATGAACACCACAGTCAGAGATACCGCGCTTTTCGGCGTTGTTGCCCTCCTGCTGATCGGGACGGGTGTTATTCAGGGGTGGAACTCTGCCCTCTTGATCCTGAACATGGGGCTGATTTCGGCGATCATGGCACTGGGTGTGAACCTGCAGTGGGGCTTTGCCGGCCTTTTCAACATCGGGGTTATGGGTTTTGTGGCGCTTGGCGGTCTGGCCGCTGTGCTGGTCTCGACCGAGCCCGTGCCAGAGGCTTGGCAGGCTGGTGGCCTGCGGATCATCGCTGGTCTGATCTTTGGCGCGGCAACCGTGGTTGCGGCCGTCATGGCGCAAAAGAACTTGAAAGGTCGTGCCAAGACAATTGTGACACTGGTGATCCTTGTCGGTGGTTTCTTCATCTACCGCGCAATCTTCGATCCAGGCAAGATTGCCGTCGAAGCGGTCAATCCGGCCTCAACCGGCAACCTTGGCGGTCTGAACCTGCCGATCCTGCTGAGTTGGCCCGTTGGTGGTCTGCTGGCTGCTGGCGCGGCCTGGATCATCGGCAAGACGGCCCTTGGCCTGCGGTCCGACTATCTGGCTATTGCGACCCTCGGGATCGCGGAGATCATCATCGCCGTTCTCAAGAACGAAGACTGGCTGGCGCGCGGCGTCAAGAACGTGATCGGGCTTGATCGCCCCGTACCCTACGAGATCGACCTGCAGAATGATCCCACCTTTGTGGAACGCGCCGCCGGTCTGGGTCTTGATCCGGTCACAGCGTCCACGCTCTACACCAAGATGGGCTATGCAATCCTCTTTACGATTGTCCTGCTGATCATCCTCTGGCTGGCGCAAATGGCGCTCAAGAGCCCATGGGGCCGGATGATGCGCGCGATCCGCGACAATGAAACCGCCGCCGAAGCCATGGGCAAGGACGTCACGGCCCGCCATCTGCAGATCTTCGTTCTGGGCTCTGCTGTCTGCGGCATCGCAGGTGCGATGATGACGACGCTCGACGGTCAGTTGACACCGGGCAGCTACCAGCCCCTGCGCTTTACCTTCCTTGTCTGGGTGATGGTGATCGTCGGCGGATCTGGCAACAACTTTGGCGCCATTCTGGGCGGCATGCTGATCTGGTGGCTCTGGGTACAGGTGGAACCGCTTGGCCTCGGGCTGATGAATATCGTCAGCAGCGGCCTTGAGGACGGCAGCCCACTGAAGGAACGCCTGATTGAATCGGCGGCACATATGCGTCTGCTGACCATGGGGTTGGTGCTGCTCTTGGTGTTGCGATTCAGCCCGCGTGGATTGATCCCGGAACGCTAGGCAAAGGACGGGAGCCGGCATGGTGACCTTTTTCCGCTGGCTGGTGCGGCTGACGACGGCTCTGGTCGTCTTGGTCGTGGTAGCTATCGTGCTGGTCTACTATTTCGCCTCGCGCTCGCTGCCTGACTACAACGCAGAGCACGTCGTTGCGGGGATCACGACCCCTGTCGAGATCGTTCGCGACAACGCCAATGTCCCACATATCTTCGGACAGACAGACGAGGACGTCTATTTCGCCCTCGGCTATACCCATGCACAGGACCGCTTGTGGCAGATGACCATGCTCCGGCGGACGGCGCAGGGCCGCCTGTCGGAACTTTTCGGTGAACGAACCCTGCGGATCGACGAGGTTCTGCGCCGATTCGACCTCTACACAGCCGCAGCGGCCTCGGTCGAGGTACAGGACGCAGAGACCACCGCGGCGCTATCCGCCTATGCACGCGGCGTGAACGCCTGGCTGTCAGAGGTCAACGATGGGGCACTGGGACGTGGCGCCCCGGAAATGTGGCTCTTCAATCATGCCATTGCGCCATGGCAACCTGCAGACTCGCTGGTGATCCTCAAGCTTATGGCGCTCGACCTCACCTCGAACTTGGAAAACGAGGTGCTGCGGGCGCGTACGTCGCTCCTTCTGAGCAATGAACGACTGGCCGACATCCTGCCCGACGACCCGACCGACGCCGTGGTGGAACTGCCCGAATACGCGAGCCTGATCTCCGGCGTGCCCGAATATACGCCGAACATGCGTGTGGCCTCCGACCCGCTGTCGCCATTCAGCCTGCTCGCACTGCGCGGCGCATCCAACGCATGGGCGGCCACGGCAGAACGCTCTGCGACGGGATCGACCCTTCTGGCAAATGACCCACACCTTGGCCTGACCGCGCCTTCCATCTGGTATCTCGCGCGGCTCGAGCTTGAGACCGGCGGGATCATCGGTGGCACGATCCCCGGGGTGCCTGCAGTGATGACGGGACGCAGCGATCTGGTTGGATGGGGGCTGACCTCGGCCTATGTCGACGATCAGGACGTGTTTATCGAGGAAGTGAACCCCGACAACCCTGAGGAATACCGCACGCCCGACGGTTGGGCGCGGTTTGAAACCCGTGACAGCATCATAACCGTCAAGGATGCACCTGCCGTCACCCTGCGGCTGCGCTGGACGGCCAATGGCCCCGTGATGCCACGGACCACGTACGATCTGGGCACAATCACACCGCAGGGCCATGTGGCCGCTGTCTCGTGGACAGCCCTTTCGGATCGCGACACGTCGATGTCAGCGGCCCTTGCGATCAACCGCGCGCGCTCGATCGAAGAGGCGAGTGCCGCAGGCGAGCAATTCATTGCACCCGCGATGAACCTCACGCTCGCCGACCGGAACCGCGTGGGCATGAAGGTCATCGGCGCCCTGCCCGCCCGCGATATCAACCATCAGAGCCGCG
>CAXQAV010000362.1:0-3660 GCA_964221795.1 Luminiphilus sp.
GCCCCTGCTGCAAGTGCAGAAAAACCGCGCTTCGGGATCAATTCATTGATCAACCGGATGACCGGCGCGCAGGCCGAAGCAGGGGCGCAACCGTCGCGCACCCAGCCTCAGGTCACTGCGCTGCGTCAGGAGCCTGAAGTAGACGAAGATCAGGAAAAGATCGAAATTCCGGCATTCCTGCGCCGTCAGGCGAACTGAAAACGGTAAAATACTAAAACAGGACGTGACGTCCCGTTCACATCAAAGGCCACCCGTGCGGTGGCCTTTTTGCATTAGGAACAAGACCTTCCAGCCACTTCGCAGTTGCAGAAAGAAATATTGCAGAAGTTGTTTCAGTCCGTCGCAAACCGTGAGTTGAGACTTCCTGCGATGCGCACTACCCTGGAGCAGGCATTTATCACGACGGACTCTGACGTGCAGACAACATTGCGCAGCGCGACCACTTTTGGCGGCACCGGATTGCATACCGGTGCACCCGTCCGTGTGGTCGTGTCTCCTGCGCCAGCACATCACGGGATCGTTTTCCGCCGTGTCGATCTGGCAAACCGTCCAACACTGCCTGCGCTCTGGTCCGAAGTGACGGTCTCTCCGTTGAAGACGCTTTTGACCAATGCCGATGGTGTGAGTGTTTCGACCATCGAACATCTGATGGCGGCGCTTGCCGGTTGTGGCGCCCATACTGCGTTGATCGATATCGACGGCCCCGAAGTACCCATTCTCGACGGAAGTGCTGCGCCCTTTGTGCGCAGCTTTGTTGCGACGGGCCTGAGCCATCTGGCGGCACCGCTCCGTGCAATCGAAATCCTCCGCGAGGTCACGGTCGAGGACGGAGAGGCTTTTGCTTCGCTCGGGCCTTCGACAAGCCTGCAGATCGATTTCGAGATCGACTTCGCCGATGCCGCCATTGGCCGCCAGAAGAAGACGCTGAACATGGCCAACGGGGCCTTTGTGCGTGAACTCTGCGACAGCCGCACCTTCTGCCGCGCAACCGATATCGACGCGATGCATGCCAACGGTCTTGCCCTTGGCGGCACGGTCGAGAATGCGGTCGTTGTCGATGGTGACCGCGTCTTGACGCCCGGTGGCCTGCGCCACGCCGACGAGGCCGTGCGCCATAAGATGCTTGATGCGCGGGGTGATCTCTATACAGCAGGCGCGCCGATCATTGGCCGCTACACGGGCCGCCGTGCGGGCCATGCGATGACAAACAAGCTGTTGAGCGCGCTTTTCGCGCAACCGGACGCTTGGCGCTGGACCGAGTGCGACCACCGCATCGCTGCGCGTCTGCCCGGTGTCGGTGTCACCCCCGCTGATCTGGAAGCTGTCGCCTGACTTTGGCGCGCCGCCATTTCGCGGCAGGTGCAAAAGGCATTTTGCCCCCGATTTTTCTATGTTAGACCAAGGGCCAACGACGGCGGGCATAGCGCTCTGCCATTCGACAGGTGTGAGTGAGGCCTTCCCGATGCCAGTGACCAACAACCCTCTCCAGAGCACGATCCGCCGCCTTGCTGCGGCCGTTGCTGTCGTGGCGCTGACAGCCTGTGGGGCGCTTGATAGTGGTCCTCCACTTCAAGACCTGACCGCAAACCAGATCTTTGAACGCGCCGAGCGCCAGTTGGCGGACGGTCAGGCTGATGCTGCTGCTGTGACCTTTGGCGAGATCGAGCGCCTTTATCCCTATTCGGAACTCGCCAGCCGTGCCCTGATCATGCAGGCATTCTCCTATCACCGTGACGAGAACTTCCCCGCAAGCCGGGCGGCTGCCCAGCGTTACCTTGATTTCTACCCCGCCGAGGCGGATGCGCCCTATGCAGCCTATCTGGTGGCCTTGTCCTTCTACGACCAGATTGACGAAATCGGGCGCGATCAGGGGCTCACAGTCCAGGCGCTCCAGTCACTGAGCCGCGTGATCGAACGCTACCCAGGCACGGAATACGCTCGCCTGTCATCGCAGAAGTTCGATCTGGCATTCGATCATCTCGCGGCAAAGGAAATGGAAATCGGCCGCTTCTATCTCAAGCGCGGCAATTTCGCTGCTGCTGCTAACCGCTTCCGTACGGTGGTAGAGGACTTCCAGACCTCGACCCATACGCCAGAGGCCCTGCACCGTCTTGTCGAAACATACCTTTCATTGGGTCTGACGGACGAGGCCCAGACAGCAGGCGCGATCCTTGGCTATAACTACCGCTCGAGCGAATGGTACCAGTCGAGCTTTGCCTTGCTGACAGGGCAGGGACTGACGGCTGATCCGGTTGGCAACAACTGGCTGTCGTCGATCTACCGTCAGGTCGTCCGTGGCGAGTGGCTCTGACGCAGGCACCAGAATGGCTTTACGCAGGGCAGAGCAATGCTGCGCGGACTAGATATCAGGGATATGCTGATTATCGACCGGCTCGAACTGATGTTCGCGCCCGGCCTGAACGTGCTGACCGGTGAAACCGGCGCGGGCAAGTCGATCCTTCTGGATGCTTTGGGATTTGTTCTGGGATGGCGCGGGCGCGCCGAACTTGTGCGGCAGGGGGCCGAACAGGGTGAGGTGACCGCTTGGTTCGAACTCCCCCACGGACATCCCGCCTTTGAGGTGCTGAGCGAGGCAGGGATCGAAGCCGAAGACGAGTTGATCCTGCGGCGCGTGAACACCACCGACGGACGCAAGACAGCCTGGGTGAATGACCGCCGCGTCAGTGGCGAGGTGTTGCGGCGTCTGTCTGAGACACTTGTTGAGCTGCACGGGCAACACGATGACCGTGGCCTGCTCAACCCCCGTGGTCACCGTCAGATGCTGGATGATTTTGCAGGGCTGACGGATCAAGTGGCAGCGACACGCGAGGCGTGGCGGGCACTGGCGCAGGCGAGGAAGGCCCTATCTGCGGCTGAAACACGCGTTGCCGAGGTTCGCGCCGAGGAAGATTACCTGCGCCATGCTGTGGGTGAACTGGATGCCCTCGCGCCCGAGGCCGGGGAAGAGGCTGCGCTGGATACCCAGCGGCGCCTGATGCAGGCCGCAGAAAAGATCCGCACCGACATTGCCAAGGCCGGGGCAGCCCTTGGGCTTGAGGGGGCGGAAGGAATGGTGGGCGATGCCTCGCGCTGGCTGCAGGGTGTTGCAGGTGATGCAGAGGGGCAGTTGGATGCACCGCTGGAAGCCTTGGAGCGGGCGATGGTCGCCTTGGATGAGGCGCAGCGTGGCGTCGAGGATTGTCTGGAGTCCCTGTCGTTCAATTCCTACGAGCTGGAAGAAGTCGAAGAGCGCCTTTTCGCAATTCGCGGGTTGGCCCGCAAGCATGGCGTGTTGGCGGACGACCTTGCGGGCTTTGCCGATGAGCTGCGGGCAAGGCTTGCGACACTTGACGAGAGTGCCGCTGATCTGGGCCGCCTCGAGAAAGCCGTGAAGGCCGCACAGGCGAACTATGACGCAGCCGCGCAGACCCTGTCTGATGCGCGTCAGAAGGCGGCGGCAAGGCTTGATGCGGCCATGGCGGCCGAGCTTGCACCGCTCAAGATGGAACGTGCGGTCTTTGCGACCGAAATCACAGAGGCGGATGCCGGACCTGAGGGCAGGGATGCCGTAGCCTTTACGGTGGCCACAAACCCGGGGGCGCCAGCAGGGCCTTTGAACAAGATTGCTTCGGGTGGCGAGCTCAGTCGCTTTCTCTTGGC
>CAXQAV010000363.1:0-13774 GCA_964221795.1 Luminiphilus sp.
CGAGCGGATTGGCCCGCGATACCCGCCATAGCACCGGCCCAGGGATTCGCGCCATTATCACCGAACTCGACGCGTCCGAGCCCCGACACCCCAAGCCAGTAGCCGTCTGGCAAGGTAGTCTGGCCGACTTCGGTTGCGTAGATCTTTACCTTCGACCCAGTGATGATCGCCCGGTTGTTCGCAACGTAGTGGCCGCCTTTGACCTGCATCGTCCCGGTGTAATCATGGGTGATGCCATTGTCGAAATAGCAGTTGTCGAAGTGGTTCTCACGAGTTGCATGGTTTTCGATCAAGACCGGATTGTTCCGACCCAGGACCGTGGTTCCATTGTAGTTTGGGTTGCCGTTGACGAAATGGCCGTTGACGAAATGAACCTGCACTGCTGCCGGTTCCAGAACGACGCACTTCTTGCAGAACAAGACGTTAGCGCCAAAGACGAGGAAATCGCCATCCTCGGCGCTAAACCCCGTCGCAGTGAAATTCGCGTCGTCATCAAACTCTGGGTCCGACTGCTCGTATTCTCGAATGTGCGGGTTGATCCAGTTGAATGTGCCCGAGGCGCCCCGCACGGTTACAATGTTCCCCTTGCCATGGAGGAGCCGCCCACCGTAGGACCGAGACCCGCTCATCCCGTTCATGTCCATGATCGCGGCAAATTTTCCGCCGTCCATACGGCCCCAGTATTGGATGCCCTGCAGGCGGGTCAGGAACATAGCGTTGGTGCTGGATAGATCGCCGCCTGTCACGGCGGTAAGGTGGCTGCGCGAGAAGTCCAAAACGCAGCCGCGCACCCGCGTTCCGCCGACTGGGTTCCTGAACTTGACCTGGTTTTGCAGGGTGCAAATGGAGGAGTGGCTGAAGCCGACGATGGTGTTGTCGGGATCAGCCTGGGCGTCCATCCATTTTATCAGAGCGTCCCATGCAGCCTGGATCTGGGAAGATGCCTCCACCCCGCTCACCGCGCCGAATTGTTCCGCTCGGATGCGGCCGCCATGGATGAGATGCGCCTGACCAGAAATGCCGGTCAGGTCATGGTATTCACCGCCATCGTCGGTGCCGGTGCCACCCGCCACGATTTCGTAGAAGCCGTGCCCCATATCACCGACAGAGGCGTACCCGCGCGTTGCCACGAAATCACCCACGGCCAGTTTGGTTGCGGCCTTCATGTCCGACACTGTGTCGAAGATGAAATTATCCGCAGAGAGCTTGCTCAGCATCCGGTCGGTGAATGCGTTGGTGTCAGCGTTGGCCTCATATTTGGTTTTGATCTGTGCGTCGGTATATTCGCCAGCCGGACCTTGCGGGCCTTGCGGACCAGTCGCGCCAGTCGGCCCCTGCGGACCTTGCGGGCCGATCAGGCTGGTTGGAGAACCCCAAGCTCCGGCGGTCTTTGGTCCGTAGATCTCCTTCGCGTCCTCATCAATGTAGAACTCGCCGTCGACACCTATTGCCGCGGACGGAGCGCCAGATCCGCTGAGCACCGATTTGCCATCATCACCATCTGCGCCAGGGGCTCCAGCCTCCCCCGGATCGCCCTTGGGGCCAGCCGGACCTTGCGGGCCCGCCGGGCCAACCGGGCCGGTGTCGCCTTGCGGACCTTGAATACCCTGCGGGCCTTGAGGACCAGGATCACCCTGCGGACCTGCCGGGCCTATGTCGCCTTGCGGGCCTGCGGGCCCGGCTGGACCTGCTGGACCCTGCGGACCTTGGATCGACCCGAAGTCCGTCCATGTGCCTCCGGCCCACACCCACATGCTACCGGTGTCTTCCGCGATATAGCTGTCGCCATCGGCACCACCGTAGGAATTGGGCCACCCGGGGAGTGCTGTTGACGTGGAAACCGAGCCTTTCGGGTTGATGCCCGTTCCGGCCGGACCCTGTGGACCTTCCGGCCCAATCGGGCCTTGGGGGCCAGCTGGACCGACCGGGCCAGCCGGACCCACTGGCCCCTGCACGCCTTGCGGGCCTTGGACGCCTTGGGGGCCGGTGTTGCCGCGCGGAATGCCGAACGCCATCACCCCCGCCAAGGGGTCAAAGGATGCCGTCGCACTCGCTCCCTCCGGCAAGGTGGTAGCCGAGGCGGTCATGCTCTGAATGCTGTCTGCGGCTTCCTCGGCTCTTTGGGCGCTTTCAGAGGCCGATGCCGCCGCATCAGCAGCGCTTTCGATCTGTCCAATGGACGGCCCCATCGCCAATCCATTTGCCGCATCGTTTGCCACGAGAGTTCGCCCTGCCTCCAGCGCAATCGGGGAAACAGACTGGAAAAACCGGGCGCTACGGTGCGTGTCACGGCGTAGATCTGAGAGAGAAGACCAGATGCGCCCCAACTCAGCATTGAGCTTTTTAACCAGCCCGCCGCTGTTCAGGTAATCATCTGCTCGCCAGGGGAACAGGTCGCTGTCGATAACGACCACATCGCCCTTTGCGAGGGGCGCGTTGAATGTGATCCCCGCACTATCAGTGAAGCCGTCAACGAACGTCGCGTTGAGCGTCCAGTCCGTGCGAGGCAAATGGTTGACATAAACCGCCAGAGCGTCCGAGTCGAACAGGCGGAAATCGAGATCAAACGGACCCGCGGTCGCAGAGGCCAGTGTGATCGTGGTGGAACGGTCTGATTTTGCAACGGTAGCCATGCGCGAGACTTCGCCCGCGCACCGCGATCAACAAATGCACCCTAGAGGTTAGGAAAACCCAAGAACTGTCATTAGGGCACCATATGTTGCGCCGGTGACAGTGGCCGCTGTCGAGTTGTAGAATTTGAACGTAACCGTGTCGTTAGCGGACACCCAAGCCTGGCAAACCAAGCCATCAGGAAGCGCCTCGGTGATGTTCCAGATTAACTGGTGAGTGGGGAGTGCGCCCGTAAGTGTAGCCGTAATCGTTTGAGAGGCCCCCGCCGCAATATCCCCTACGATCAAGGATCCTGCACCATGCGCCGCGTAATCCAAGCTGCTCCCGCCAGTAAAGCCGATCGAGGACTTGGAGGTGGTGAGGTCGGAGATCTCAATCTCGCCGAGCGTGTGGTTTCCTTCCTCAAAAACCACGTTATACAACAGCCCGCCGCGCTTAACCTTCTTCGTATTTCCAGACGGCTCAGAGACGTCATAGATGACAAGAAGATCTTCATCATCGGGATTGTCTGAGAAATGGATGAAGTCCAGATCTTTGATTTCAACAGCCATGGTGCCCTCTTTGCTTGGCGCGACAGTCCCTTAGGAAGCCGCGCCAACAAATGCACCTTAGCCGCCGAGGACGCTGGAGAGGTCTGGAGCGCGGTCAGGCATTGGGCTCCCAGGCATCCACCAGCCCGCATTGCCGTCCCGATTTTCACGGGCCTGCGCCCGCTTCTTCATCTGCGCCGCACTGTCCGGGTCAAGGAACAGCTGCATTTGGTCCCAAAGCAGCCGGTCCATCGCCGGGCCGATCAGCGGCGTCTGCCCCATCGGCGTGTACCGGCGGCCCACGTCCGTCAGCTCTTTCGCGAAGTTGGTATCTTGGCCGGTGGCGAACTCCCAGGCGTTCTTCACCGTCAGGTTCCATGCGTTACCAATCGTCTGCGGCACCGGCCCGGCCACATAGGCCGGGAACCCGCCGCCCCACGAAGCCTGTCCGGTGGACACGATATCCCCGATGATGCCGAACCCGCCACCCTTTAGGGTCGCTTTTGCCCAAAACTGCGGACTGGTCATATCCAGCGGATCATTCCCCTTGATGATTTCCCCAAGGTGTAGAGCCAGGCCGCCGAGGATTGTGGCCCCTGCGGCGAGGTTCATGGCGTAACCGATCTTCCCCTGCAGCGTCGGCTGCGCGGCAATGCGCCGATACTGGTTTACGGTGAAGGTCATGGCGAAGCTCTTGAACATGAGCCCGGATTTCAGCACCTCGTAGGGCAGCGTACCCGGCGGCATGTCGTAGGCGGCAGGATCGACAGCGCCGCGCGCCAGAAGGCTTTGCGTCGGCACCGCGACCTCGGTCTGCTCCTCGATCATTCCCTGCACCTTGAAGAAAATCTCGTCTGCTCGTTCGCGCGGCAGGTCCGTGGCCTCGCGCCAGTACAGCGGATCAACGAAGGTCGCCCCGTTCCCCGCGGTGAACATCGCCTCCGGCGCGGTCAGGGCAGCCCAATCTTCCTCGGTCAGTCCGGCGTCACGGAGGAATTGCCCGATCGGGTGGTCAATGTCGGCCAGCTTCTTCCCGGCCTGCTCCGCCATCACGCCGCCCATTTCCCACTGAAACGCCATGCGCGCGGCATCGGTCCACCCGGACAGGCCTTGGATCCGCATGGAGGCGCTGGAAAGCCGCTCCGCCACCTCTGACGGCGGCACCTCGCTTTGGAAGCGCGCTAGAGCGATGCCAGGGTCCGCCAGCGTGTCGGCCACCCAGTGCGCCCGCAACGCCTCCGCGCCGGTCAGCTCGTTCTTCATGATCTCCACATGTCGGCTCATCACATTGGACGGGTTCATGCCTACGGCCTGCGCCGCCAGCCGCATAGTGTTCATGTCCGACACCGAGGAAATGATCGCCCGATCCAGAAACGCCGAGGTCATGATATGCCGGGCGCTGCTCATGAAGGTGGACACGTAGTCCTGGAACAGCGTCTCCGGCATGCCGCCGCCGCTCTCCACAGCGAACATGCGGCGCGCATGATTGCCGTTGCCTTCGACCTGATGCGGGTCCATGCCCTCATCACGGGCGCGCTTCATCGCAAGCTGCTGCTGATACTCCACCCCGAGGCCAGGGTTCGGGCCGAACTCCCGCATCGCCACAATGTCACGGCTCATCTTGTGGACGTGGCCCATCAGGCTCTTGAACGGGTCGCCCGTGCCATAGGCCTTGTTGTAGGCGATCCAGTCGTCTGAGGATTTGAAATGCAGGGTCCGCTGCTCTGCCCGGCGCCGGTACAGCGCCGCGCCCTTGGGCCGCCCGTAGACCGCCTCCCGGCTCTCACGGCTATAAGCGATATTGTCGTAGATCTCCCGCAGGAAACGGCGCTGAGTATCCATATCAGGTGCCGGGCCATCGGCCTCCTGGAACGGGCGGCCCGTCAGCTTGTCCTCGATGCGGGTCCAGTCGATCCCCTTGTGAATGTCGTCAAACCAGCGGTCGAACCCGGCTTTCGTTACCGCCCGGCGGCTATGACTGTGGGGGATGCCGTAATTGTCCAGCTTACCGATCACACCGCCCGCCTCGTTGAACATCAGGCGCATGTCCTCCAGCGCCTCCTGCACGCCCTTGGCGAGGGCCGCCGCCGCTGCATCGCCCGTGCTCTCGCCATGCAACTCCGCCAAGAGGTTCCGCATCTGCGCGGGCTTGGTCACGTTGCCCAGAAGATCGCGGTGGTGCTCGCGCAGGAACTCGGCCAGTCGTCCGTTGAACCGCCGGACAAGGCCGCGCGCCTGGTAGTCCAGCTGCTCCACTGTCCGCGTCTGGTGCTTGGCGAGATCCGGAGCCGCAGCAACGCCCTGCTGCAGCTTCCGGTTATTCGCCATGCGGGCAAGGAAGACGTGCCGGGTTTCCCCCGCTTCCTTCTTGAATGCCGCCTTGACGTCCTCGCCCGCCAGCGCCTCGGCATTCTGCCGGGAGTGGCCTTGCCGCTCGTACCGGTCGGAAAGCTCCTTCCACATAGCCTGCGCGCGCTCGCCCCGGCTCTTGAAGGAGGCCCGAGCATCCTCCGCCGCGCGCCGCTGCGCATCCTCCAGTGGCATTTCCGGATTGTCCTTGAGGTACTTGTCCACCCGCTTCTGGAAGGTCTTCTGCGAGGAGCGGGATTGCACCCAGTCCTCCTGCAGTTCCTCGTCTCCCATGATGCGCGAAACGCAGTCGAAAAAGCTCATCCTATGCCTCCGGTGTGCCGCAAAGACCGATCATGTCAGCGAAATCGTCGCCCTCATCCAGATAGTCCAGAACGTCCTCGTCGGTCGCAAGAACGCGCCCATCGTCCGTGGCGATATTCACCTCGATGGGGCCATTCGCCTCGATCTCATCCCTGAAATCAGCGGTCTTTTGGTCAAGAAGGGGCTTGGCCTCCGGGCTCGCCGGATCATCGAACATATCCGTTTGCGCTCGAGCACCGGTGTCGAACAGGCCCATATCGGCAGGCGCATCGCCGCCCCGCAGCGCCGCGCCTTGCTGCGCCTCTAGCCGTTCTCGCTGGGTGACGGGCTCGATGCCTGGGGCGACAATTTGCTCCCCGGCTTCGGTTTGCTCAATTCGAGCTGTTGGAGCATCTTCTGCCCGCGCGCCGCCCGCGCCTTCTGCCCCGGTGTCGCCTTCGGATCGTCCAGTATCGCCTGGGCTTCGTCCCACATTTTCCGGCGCCGCGGGCGCATCGACTGGGAAGGGTATGTCATTCAGGGCGTCCTCCGGTTGCGGTGTAGCGGCCAGCTGGATCTCGCGTTCCGCCAGCCGTTCTATCAGATATTCGCTTTCGCCGCCACGGGTCCGCAGCTCCTCCAGGATCTCGGTGTATTCGTCCTTGGTCAGGAAGGTCAGCCCGGTACGGTGAAGATAGGCATTGAGGTCTTTCTCGATTTGCGCATCCGCGTCATAGCTATGCAGGAACTCGTACTCGGTGCGGTCGACATAGAAGCCGTTGTCCGCGCGCTCACCAGCCACGAAATCCTCCACGGGCGAGCCGTCACGCTCACGCAGGAAATCCTCTAGGTCAGCCTCACGCGCTTCCACCTCTGCGCGCGTCTGGAGCCACGAGCTATCCCGGTCAAGATCGCGCTGCAGCACTTCAAGGAACCCGTCCCGATCGAGGTACTGGCTGCCGCGCTGTGTTCCGCTGGCTTCGATGATGCCGGGGAACGCCTGCTCCATTTCGTCGGCAACCAGATTGTCGAAGTCCTTGCGGCCATTCTCGGAAAACAGGCCGGGCATGGTCCGGGGGGTAATGCCACGGGCGCGCAGTTCCTCGGCGGCCATGCCCTCCGGGTGGATCTGCAGGTTCTCTCCGCCGCTCTTGTGGTTGTCCCGCAAGAATTGGGCCAGAGGCCGGGCCGCACTCCTGTCGGCTGCTTTCGCCTCATTCACCGCCTCGGTCAGGCCTGCAAAGAGATCATCCTCCGGCAGCTCCTCTGTTGTCACCGCAGGGGGAACCGCATCGCCTGGCTCCGCCACCTCCCCGCGCTGTGCCCGCGCCATGGCCGCGTCCCAGTCAGGCTCAGAGGGGATCAGAGGCGGCCGGGTCGGATTGATCGGGTTCTCCAGCAGGTACGGCTTCTGCGCCTCCTCCTGCAGCTGTCGGATCTGCTCAAACGGGCGCGGCGTGTCGCTCGTCAGAATGTCCTCCGCCTCGTCCACCGCCGCCCGCGCCTGGAACTCATCCATGCCGGGGATTGGGGCGACGCTGTTCCGCAGACGGAAATAGCTGACACCGCGGGCGCCCGCTTCCACGACACCCCCTAGCAGACCGCCGGCAGCCCCCGCGATTGCCAGCTGTGTAACCACATCAGGGTCGGGGATCTCCAGCCGGTCGGCCATTTCAAACTGGGAGGGAAGGAACGCGGCCTCGGCCGTCATGTTGATCATGGCCTCGCGCCCCATGACGCGCATGATCGAGCCGCCCCCACCGCCCATGGCGAGGAACGGAATGTTCTTCACATCGGCCGTCATGCCGATCATGCCGCCAAGGAAACCGGCCACGCCCTGCCAGCCCGGCATCATTTCCAGTGTCGCCTGCGCATCGTGGTATTCGGCCTGCAGCTGCTCATTCGCTTCCTGCAGGATCGCTTCCTCCGAGAAGTCCAGATCGGCCCATGCTTCCGGCTGATCCGCCGCCGCCTCGCCAGCCAACTCGAAGACAATGGCCTCCATTTCCTCGGGCATGTTCGGCGGCTTCCGGCCCATCATCCGCGTGAAGGTGCGGATCGACCCATCGGAAACGCCTCGCTCCCTAGCGCGCTGCTCGATTGCCTCCGCGCCAAGCCGCTCGGCCACGCTCCAGCCCTTCGCCGCCCGCGTCTTAACCGTCGTGCGCTGCCCGATGAAGTTGGCGTCGTTTTCCAGCTGGGAAACAGTAATGGCGGCCCCGAGGCCGCCTCCAAATCCTTCCGCCAGATCAATGTCAGGGTTTCGCGCCTTGATCTTCGGCGGCGCGACCGGCTCGTTCAGGAAAAAGGTCACTCAGCTGCCTCCATCAGTTTCATCAAGTCGAACACCAGCACGTTGCCGTTGCCGTCCTCCACGTCGAGCTTGCTGCCCCCGGTATCGATCTCCAGGCGGTACAGGTTCCCGCCGATCGAAACCGGCCGCACCATGTCATTGTCCACATACCGGCGCGGGATAGGCTTGCCGCTGATCGAAGGCGCCCCGGATACGCCCGCAGTCTCCCATATGGACGCAGCATCCTGTTGCTCCGGCAGCCCGCCGAAGATCGCAGCGCCAAGCAGCGCCATGCCCCCGGTAAAGCTGGTGCTTGTGGGGCCGCCGCCGAGCGCCGCGCGCAGGGTCGCTTCCACTGTTTCGCCCGGCACTCCCACCGGCAGAAGCGTCTGATGCCCCATGACCGCCTGCACGCCGCCGGTAACTTGCCCGCGCTTGTTCTTCGATTGCCCCAGAACCGTCTGGATCGACTGCTTCATCAGATCCGCTGCGGCCTCAGAGGTCGGGTCGATGCCCTGTGCTTGGGAGGCATAGAGCGCCTTAGCCGCCTCCATGATCTCGCCCTGAACCTGGGGGGCGCCGGGGATGCCCCGGAAGGCCGTGGCTACCTGCTCATCGAACGCGGTGATGCGGTCGGATTTCGGCGGCAGCTGCACCATGTTTTCAGCAATCATCTGCTGCCCTTGGAGGATCGCCTGCGCTACCTCCGGCCGCCCGCCGACGGCCTGTATCTTTCCGGCGAACATCGTCACGCGGTCGCCACCGATCTCATCGAACACCCGCACCGCGTCCGGGCCGAAACCCGCCACGATCGCGCCAGACATTGCAGCCCGGATTGCCGGGTCCGTGCCCTTGCTCATCAGCACGCCCAGCTGCTGAGCTTCTTCCTCGCTCAGAAAGGCGTTGGTGTCCGTGTAGCCGGCTGCCCGAACGCCATTCATGTATTCCCGGCGCGCGGCCAAGGCCTCCACGAATTTCGATGGGTCGTCAGGCGTCAACTCCGGGAGCGGCGGCGGCGGCGTTTCCAGAACCTCTGAGGCGCGTTTGACAGGATCTTTGTCCCATGCCTTACGGTTTTCCTTCGCCATCTTTGCAGCTGCTTCGGCAACGTCGATCTCCCATTCTTCGCTTACCGGCGCGGCCACCAGCCGCGCCACTTCCTCTGCCTGCTGTGCCGGGGTCATCTGGAGGAAGCCCGGCGTATTGTCCCGCAGCGCCACATAGGCCGCGGCCTCGCGCGCCAGCTCCGGGTGCATCGCGGCGGCCTCTGGGTTTTGCAGGATCTCCTCACCTTCGGCTTGGCGCCCGGCCTTGGCCGCATCACGGATAAGCTGGAAGGTGTCTTTGAACTCCGTGTTCTTCGCCTCCCGCTGCCGTTTGATCAGCGCCTGGGCGGCGTCCTCTGCCTTGAGGAACACGTTGGCCGATTGCTCCGGGGTCCATGCCACCCCCGGCAGCGCCTCGCGGGCCTGCAGAACATTGTCCAGCTTGCGCTGCGCGGCGTCGATCTCCGCCGGGTCGCCGGAGGCAATGGCCTGCGCGTATTCCGTGCTCCAGCGGTCCACCAGCGCGCGGGATGCGTTGTTGGCACGGGCGCGGGTTTCCCGGTGCTTGGCGTCCATGATGCCCAGCCGGGTCTTGTGCGCCTCGTTGCTGAGAACGTCCGTCAGATCCCCGCGCACCTCCGCCGGGGCCGCTTCAACCAGCTGGTCGATGTAGGACTGCGCCGCTTGGGTGTAGCCCTCCGGATCGTACTCATACTGCTGGGAAAGCTGCTGGAGGTCGACGGAGGCCTTGTTCAGCGTCTCGGCCTGATATGCGACCTTGGCGGCCGCGTCGTGCGCCTGCAAGATCGGCCCGGCATAGGGGGAGTATTTCCGCAGCTGCACGCCGCCATCAGGGGTGCGGATCGCCACGCCGGTTTCACCACCGGCCAATTGATCGTCGCCCGCGCCGCCGCCCAAAGCCGCCATGAAGCGGTCGCCGTAGCTTCCTACCGTGGTCCCGAGAACGTCCTTACGCCCCTTTTTCCCGACACCTCCGGGACCGGCAAACCATGCTTCCGCCGCGCCCTTCTCGCCGTATTTCTGGACATAGGAGCCAAAGCGGTGATCGAAGATCGCATCCTGGATCTCCTCTTTGGCAAGGAACTCATCGACGGTGACTTCGCGGCCAAGGGCGGCCTTAGACCACGGGCCGATGTTCGCCTCCATGATCTGATAGCGGCCAAGGGCTCGACCCAGCTCAGGATGCGTTGGGCCAATCGCCTGATAGTCGCCGCTTCCCCGGCTTTCGATCGAAGCAATCGCATCCCGATAGTTGCCCCCCTGCAGCCGGTCATTCCCGCCGCCACCCGCCAGCGTGTCGCTGCTGCCTCCGCCGGTCACAAGGCCATTGCCAAACTGCTGACGAGCCAGTTCCCGGCCATGCTCCCGGCCGCGCTGATCCATCGCATCCATGGCCGCCGGTTCCACCCGCTCATAGAGCGTGTTCAGCCCCTCCGCCAGAAACCGGAAAGTCGCGCCTCCATCGGACGCGACCTGGCGAAACTGCGAAATCGGATTGCTTCGGACGATCTTCTTGAGTTGGGCCATTATCCGCTCCGCTTGTAATCGTAGAGGTCAAACAGGGACGAGCCCGTCTTGAGCCCCCCTGTGAACAGGGCGCCGGTTGCAGCCTGCCCGGCATTGCGCGCCTGCATCCGCCAGTCGGCAGCCTCCGAGTTCCGGTTGCCCACGCCAATGCGCCGCTCCCGATCGCGGACCCGCCGCAGTTCGTTCACCACCTCCAGCGTGCCGACACCGGCCCGCTGCTGGTTCGCCCCGAAGGTTGCCCGGAGACTGCCCAGCTCGCTCTCCGCCTGCTCGCGCGAAACCGTGCTTTCCTGCAGCGCCCGTGTCCGGCCGATGTAGGAGTTGATGTTGGCGCGCTCCTGCTCGCCCTTGGCCTTCTGATACGAACCGATCGTCTGCGCCCCCGAGGACGCCGCGCCGAGCGCCAAGCCTGCTGTTACTGGATCCATTACGCCTGCACCCTCTGTCCTGTAGCCAGAACCCTGAACGGGCCCGGCCTGCGTTTCGCCACCATCATGAATGGGTGATCTCTGTTGCCGTAGATTGAGAAATGACGGACCTCCGTGCGCGGCACCGGCGGGTTCTCGAGGTCATCGCCGAAATGGTACGACTGCACCGTCCGGGTCTTGCTGTTGCAAGTCACCTCATAGGAAAGCGTGTCCTGCACCGAGACAACGAACTGGAGAACTCGGGCCGTCAGCGTGCCGATCCTGGGGCTTTCGATGATCTCCACCGGCCAAGGGCTTAGTTCGGCCTCAAAGTTGAAGCCGATCTGCACGTCAAAGGAGGTCGGCAGGTCAATATCGACATTCCCGCCGCTATCCACCAAATGGTCGCCGTAATCCCACCCCTCGACATAAACAGTTGCGGTTTCACCAGCGAGGTGAAGGCCAGCCCCATAGGACACAACGATCTGCTGACCATTCGCCGTCAGATCTTCCCCATTGGCCTGCAGGAAATCAATCTCGCCTGGATCGGAGGACAGGCCCGCGCAGTCTAGGAAAGCCTTGTCAGAGAACCGCTCCAAGAACCGCTGTATCGTGCCGTCGATCTCGCGATCAACGATTGCCCAGTATCCGCCAAAGAGCGGGGACACATTGACGAAGCTGCCCTGCGTCTCCCATGGGGCAAACCCTACCGCCTCATCGCGGATGCTTTGCTGCCATGACACCGCCGCCAGCGTGCCGTCGCCGTTGATCACGAACATGTACTTTTCGGCTGCTGACGATCGCAGCGCTGGACCGCATAGGGCGCGTGGCGACTTGATCAGGTGATTGTGGAAGGTTGTCATCCGCTTCACGGACCATTTCAGGTAAACGTTACCGTCAAGCAGTGCCGCGGAAACGCCCTCTCCGGAGGCGTCCACGAACATGATCCCGTCTTCAACCTTCACGGGCTTGATCTCGCTACACCCCGTGTCATCCACCAGCACGGGATTGAAGGTCGACGGCGAGATCACGCCATTCTCGCGCGCAGGGACGTTGTAGACGCCGCTGTCCGAGAACAGGATCAGATCGCCCATGTTCACCGCGTGCAGCCACCTCGGCGCCCCATCGCCGACCTGCCGCAGGATCGCATCATCATCCTCTGCCCCGACATTCCAGTCCGTGATACGGCGCGAAGACGACAGGCCGACTGCATCGGGAACCTGCGGGAAGTCCACGAACACCAGACGGCCGGCGACCTGACCGGCGGCTCCAGGGTATCCGCGCAACGGCGACATAAGAGGCTCGTCCCATACCGGGGAGGCGTAAGGCGAGACGCGAGCCTTGGATGTGGTTTTGGATGAACCTGCCGGTCCTGCAAGCTCCTCTCCCACGTCCGGCCCCTCAAAGAAGGTCGTCGTGACGATCTCCAGTTTCAGGCCAGTAATGCCCACCACAAGCCCTTGAAAATTCGTATCGGCCCCGGTCACGGCCTCACCGATACGGAACACCGTCGCATCCTGCACGCCTACCTCAAAGCTGGGGGGCAACTGGCTTACCACGGTGCCCTGCAGAACCTTCTTATTGGTGCGGCCCGTGATCTCGATTTCCCGGCTGCCGTAGCGAATTCGCTGCCCGATGTAGTCGTCTGTCCAGATCGATCGGGAGGCCGTGATCGTGATGTTGCCGGTTTCCGCCGAGGGCTGGATCGTCGCATCTTGGACATACGCCCAATACGGCTGCGCCAGCTCGCCACCCGCCGCCTCGTCAAATGCGAAATCGTCAAAGCTCCAGTTGCCGCCATCATAGGTCAGCGTCCAGATGCCTTCGGTCTGATGGCCCAGCACGACCTGCTCGCGGAAAGGACTGACCCAGACCGCGCTGCCGTCTGTCCACGGAACCGAGCTCACCTCGTGGATCAGGTCTGCATTCTCATCAATGATCTGCAGGCTGTCATCGTTCACGATCAAGCCATACCGCAGGCCTGATGCGGGCCGGATTTCCAGCACGTCCTCCGCCGTCGACAGCGTGCGTTCGTAGAATGTTCCTGGCCGCGCCTCCGCTGCCCGCGATGCGAGGGACTTCATGTTCAGCGCCCGCTGCAGCGCCTCTTTCCGCAGGTCGAGATCATCGCCCTCAAGGAAGTCCTTGCGGATCTCCATGTGCGTGAAGCTCCGCTGCATCACGGTTTGCTTGACCCTAGCCACGGCGGCCCCTCCGCGCCCGCGCTATCGGACCCTTCTTGTAGGGGGGCTTCGCCGATCGAGCCTTGGAAGAATTGGTCCGGGCGCGCTGCAGGTACTCATCGGCCTCTTGCTCCATCTGAGCGGCCTCCGAGTATTCTTCCTTGATCGACCGCAGGATCAGCGCCTCCAGCTTCATCTGGATGCCCTTGGAGAACAGCGCCGACCAAAGATGCTGCCCCGAGACGTCGATATACTCGACCCAGCACCCATCCGGGCTGTCGAGATAGACATGCTGGCCGTCCTGCACCCACGGCACCTCCAGGCGGCAGCCATTCTCGCCTTCGATCCAAAGGCGGCGCACATGCAGCGCATCATGCGGCACAAGAAAGCCATCGTCGTAGCCGAACAGGCCCTCGACGCGGGTAATCAGGTTGGCCTGCTTCTTGGTGAAATAGTAGTTCCCATCCTCCAACTCTGCCTCCAC
>CAXQAV010000364.1:0-6019 GCA_964221795.1 Luminiphilus sp.
CAGTCCACCGTCCTCGTGCCGTGTCGCTGTGCGGGGCACGCGGTTCAGGAGTGCGCCCATTTCCCTGCGGGCACGGCCCTCGGCGAATTTTTCAAGGAACGTTCCCCCCGAATACATTAGCGCGACAACTGCCGCCGCCAGTGTCTCGCCAAAGAACAGTGCCGCCGACATCGACAGGGCGGCCACGATATCCAGCCCGACCTCGCCTTTCGAAAGGCCGCGCATGATCTCGCCAATCAGAGCCGCAAGGACGGGCAAGACACCGGCGGTAAAGGCAAGCCCTGCAACATCCGGCTGTCCGGCCAAATGGAACCCAAGTCCGATCACCAGACCGAGGCCTGCGATGCCCAGAAGAAGGGTATTCAGGCGATTGGCCGAAAAGAGTGTCATGCGCCGGACATGCGTGTCATGGCCCTGCTTACCACATCTCTTTGTAGAGGCGTATGATCTCTGCTTCGGTTGGGATGCGCGGATTGTTATTGGGCGAACCGGAGGCAAGGGCCTGTCTGGCCATCAGTGACAGTTTGTCATCATCGGCACTATGCCCAAGTGCGGTAGGCGAGGGGACGGCGAGATCGTGGTTCAGTGCCCGCAGACCTTCGATCAGTTTTTCGCAGGCCGTAACATCGGAATCGTGATCACCCGCGAACCCCATGACCCTCGCACAGGTCGCGTAGCGGTCGGGTGCCGCATCCACAGAGAATGCCGTGACAGTTGGCAGCAGCATGGCATTGGACAGGCCATGCGCCACATGGAAATGGGCGCCGATGGGGCGGCTCATCCCGTGGACAAGGGCAACAGAGGCATTGGAAAATGCCATACCTGCCTGCGATGCTGCCAGCATCAGCGCCTCGCGTGCCTGAGCGTCTGACGGGTCGTGATACGCCCGCCGCACATGATCGGAGATCAGCGGCATGGCAGAAAGGGCAAAGGCGTCGGTATAGGGAAAGGCGCGACGACTGACATAGGCCTCTATTGCGTGGGTCAGACTGTCGACCGCCGTGTCAGCCGTGATCCGCGCCGGTTTGGTCAGAGTGAACGTCCAGTCGATGAGCGCAGCCGTCGCCACACAGGCCAGCCCGGACAGGTTATATTTCTCCGGGCTTTTGGTGTCGGTGATCACACACCAGCGCGTCAGCTCAGAGCCGGTTCCGCCCGTCGTCGGGATCAGGATGATCGGTACGCCGCAGCGGTCGATCTGCGCTGGCGCTTTGTAGTCGCGTACATGACCGGGGTTCACAGACATGAAGGAGACCGCTTTGGCAGCGTCCATCGGGCTGCCGCCACCAAAACCGATGACGCAGTCATAGTCGCCAGCCGCAAAAGCGGCGCAGCCAGCCTCGACGCAGGTGTCGGTCGGGTCTTCGACGACCTGATCAAAGAGGCCCCAAGAAAGCCCGGCTTTGTCCAGAACATCGGTCAGCGTCGCCAAGTGCAGCTTTGCCACAACTTCATCTGTGACAATCAACGGGCGGGATAGTCCGAGTTGGCCAAGGACCTCCGCTGTTTCTGCAGCGACACCGCCACCGATACGAATGATCCGTGGTGATTGAACGCGTCCGAGTGTTCCTGTTTGCATTTGAAGCCCTCCCCCTGTCTCAAGAACCAACCTTGTCTGCCGTAGTCAAGATGCGCCTCTTCGCTGCGCGATGTTTTGGTGGAGGGTACGGCCAGGGATCAATGGGCTGGCCGTTAAGAGATCGAGCGGGAAACGCTTGAAGTGAGATGTGTTACATTGATTCCGAAGCCGCGCGTCTGGAACGGATTCGGGGGCGGCCAGATCAGGGAGGCCATGATGAAGAATTCAACTGTGCTGATACTTGTGGGCAAGAACAGCAAGCCCGATGCAATCGCCGGGCTGCTGGGACGGGCAGCCGGCCTCGCAACGCATGTTTCAATTCTGGTTGTTGATGTGCTTCCGCCAATCCCGACATATTCCTACGGGATCGGTCTGTATGGCACTTTTTCAGTGCCCGCGCAGTGGCAGGAACTCGTGGAGCAGAACAGAGAGGAACTGTCGCAGGCTTCAGAGGCCTTTGGTCAAATGCTCGCGAAACAAGAGGTGGAAGCAGATATTGAGTCTGTGAGCGCCGAAACGGGCGCATTGCAAGACCGCATTTCGCAACGTGCCCTGTCAGCCGACCTGATCTTGCTGGATAATGCTCTGAGGCAAGACAGCGCGCTTTTCGAGGCCGTGTTGCGGTCAGCAATCTTCGGTTCTTCTGCCGGTGTCGTCCTGAACGCCAGCGACTCTGCGACTGGCCTTTCCGCCCGGCGGGTTTTTGTTGCGTGGAACTATGGTTTGCCGGCAAGCCGTGCCGTGCGTGCGGCTCTGCCGATACTCCGCGCCGCCGAAGAGGTGACGCTCGCCATCTTTGATCCGGTCCTGAGTCAGTACCGCGACGGCGAGAATCCGGGCTCAGACGTTGCCCGTTGGCTGACCCATCATGGCTGCAATGTGACGGTGAAACAGCTTCCCGGTGGTGGTCAGGAGATCAGTCAGGCCATTGTTGAGCGCGCCACAGAAGCGGGTGCGGATCTTGTCGTCATGGGCGCATATGATCATTCCCGTATGCGGCAAACGCTTTTTGGTGGGACGACGCGGGACATGATCGCGCAAACTGGCCAATGCGTCCTTCTGGCGCATTGAACGGAGGCAATTGTCCGCTGTCAGTCATCGTGGGCTAGCGCAAGATGCCCAGATCGTCGATGTCCGAGCCCAACGTGCCGCCAAGGTCTTCGATTGTGTCGTAGAGCAACTCCAGAATGTATGGCGGATTATGCGCAAAGTTGCCCGGGTCGGCGGTGACGAGCTTCCAGTTGTAGGCGGCACGCAGGCTGCGTGGCGTCCACGCGTTGTAGGGCACGGCGTCCCCATCATTCTGGTCTGCAACGCCATCGCCGTTGGCATCGGTAAAGAAATAGGGGTGGCGACCGGCATCATAGACAAAGGGCGCCGCGGCCACGTCCTCTGCATAGGCTTCCAGCATTTCCATCAAGAGATCGGCATTCGCGCGTATATCTGCCCTGATCCCCTGCGAGGTGTCGCCGCTGCCATCATAGCTTTGACGGGCAATGCGGATGTCCGAGACCGTGTTGGCGTCATGGCAGGTCTGGCAAGGTTCGAATGCGATTTCGAGCGTGTGCGGGTCATGGCAGGAATTGCAGCTGGAAACAGGCCGCGCGTGAAAGAAACGGCCGGAATAGTCTTTGCCGTCGTAGTGATATCCGGCTTCGCCGTATCCACCCAGCCAGGTCGCTGCAGCGGTTGCGTAGTGAGGGTTGATGAAACGCAGCTCTGCGCTGGGCAGATCAAGTTCCAGACCCGCGATTGCCGTTGTGACATTCCTGCCGGCACTGCGACCCTGATGGCAGGTCAGGCACGACGCCTCGACGCCCTGCACAGGATGGATCAGACCGCTGGGAAACGTGACCTGCTTGATCTGCGCAAGACCGGTATTGTGGCACGTTCCGCAGTCGACGACACCTCCGGTCTGGATCGGACCCTCGACGCTACCTGCCGGAGTGCCGTCTAGCCCGTGGTAGTCGCGAAAGCCTTCGCCGGAATGGCAGGTCGCGCAGCGGGCCGAGATTTCTTCGTCCTCGTCCCAATGACTGAACGCCTCGGAGGCTGAATCCGCATGTGCGGAACGAAACCAGTCGGCGATAGCCTGATCATTTGTGACTTCGATTTCGGCAGCGCTGAAAGGGCCGGACTGCGGCAGTGCAAATGGTATTGCAGCGCCTTCCTGTGATGCACTGTCAGATGTCGCGGACTGATCCTGTCCGAAGGCGACGTAGCCGCCTGTGAAAAGTAGCACACAGGCGGTTGCCACCAATTTGGGTAACGTGGGTTTGATGCGCAAAGGCATAAGTCAATCTCGCGTTGTTGCTGGCAATGGAATTTCCGGACCATGCCTAGCATGCCTTTCTCTCTCTCGATTTGTTTCAGATCAAATGGCGGGCGATGAGCACCTGCTAGACTGGTCGGATGATGCAGTTGCGCCGAAACACAGGCCTGTCAGTGCCCTTTCCCACGCCGCCTCTTGGTGCCGAGGACGTCGCGCGCGTCCACGCCCAGGAAGCTGCCGTTCTGCCGCCATCGGGCCGACCGCCACGGGTGAAGCGATTGGTCGATGAGGGCGACATGGTTGCGCAAGGTGCTCCGGTCGCCTGTCTGAGAGTTGCGCCGGACGTTTGTTTCGTGGCGCCAATGCGAGCGCGCGTTGCCCGGATCACGCTGATGCAGGGGCACAGGTTGTCCGAGATCGTAATGTTTCGAGAAGCCCATGGCGATGCTCTGCGCCATGACACGTCTGGCTCGGGAACAGAGGCGGGCCTGCGCTGCCTGATGCAACATGCAGGCTTTTGGCCTCGCCTGCGGCGGCGGCCCTTCGGCGGCATGCCGCACCCGGACGAGCGGCCAGCGGCCATCTTTGTGATGGCGACAGATACACGCCCCTTTGCCCCCGATCCGCAGATCGCCTTAGAGGGAAACGAAGCCATGCTGGCGCGCGGCCTTCACGCGCTCAGATTGCTGACTGATGGCCCGGTCTTTCTTTGCAGGCAAACGGGCTCTACCTTCGCCGGCAGCACTCACATCCAAGGTGTGAAGGAGATCACCCGCGGATCACGTCACCCGCAAGGGTCTGCGGGCCTCTGCATCCATGATCTGTTTCCTGCCGGGCTGAAGACACCGGTCTGGGACATCCATGCAGAGGATCTGGCGGCGCTCGGGACTCTCCTTGAAACAGGTGTGCTGCCGATGATCCGGCTGGTAAGTGTCGGCGGATCGGCATTGCGGGAAAGCCGCCTCGTCCGCACTGAAATCGGGGTCAATCTGAGGGGAGTGACCCACCGCGTTGTCAAACCGGGTGCGCATGTTCTGATGTCCGGGTCGCCGCTGGACGGCAGGGCCGCCAAATGGCTCTCCCCTGGCGACCGGCAGGTGACAGTCCTGCGGCGCGACGACCCGCGCCCGCCGCAACATTGGCTTGTCGCCGCACTGACGAGGTCTGCGAGTCCAAAGCCCGTGATCCCCACGTCTGCGCTCGATCAGGCTTTTGGGGGTGCGCTTCCGGCAGCGGCCTTTCTGCGCGCGCTGAGCAGCGGAGATGATGAGACCGCCATAAGAATGGGGGTCCTTTCCCTGCTCGAGGAAGATGTCGCCCTCGCCGACTACGTTCTGGGAGGCGAGGCGCATCTGCCAATGCTCCTGCGGGGCATGCTGGACCGGATCCGCAAGGAGTATGCCATATGAGCAGGGGGCTCTGGACGCGCGAGACCGTGGTTATGCTGCTGCTGGCTGCATACCTGCCGCTCGCTGCGTTCTGGCTTTGGTATGGCGGATGGGAGGC
Source organism: Luminiphilus sp. (assembly GCA_964221795.1). Taxonomy (GTDB): domain Bacteria; phylum Pseudomonadota; class Alphaproteobacteria; order Rhodobacterales; family Rhodobacteraceae; genus Yoonia. Next base: position 5,358 of record CAXQAV010000364.1, read on the forward strand.
GGCGGAGCGTTTGGCTTTTGTGGCGCTGGTTCTGGGCTTCTGGCAAGTTGTCTTCCTGCTTGCGCGGGCGCAGCCCATGTCGCTTTCGGCTTTGATAACGGCATTGGCGATCGCTGTCTTGGCTCCTGAGGGTTTGGGGTTCTTTCAACTGATCCTGGGTATCAGTTTTGGCGCAGTCATGGGCGAGCAGGTCTTTGGCGGCTGGGGACGCAATGTTGTGAACCCCGCAACCGTTGCCCTGTCTTTTCTCGGGTTCGGTTTTTCCGGCTATCCGTGGCCGGAGATTCTGACCCCTATCGCATGGTCGGCGATTCCTGTTGTGCTGATCGGTATTGCCGCAGGCGTCATGCCCGTGGGGGTCATATTCGGTGCGGCGCTGGGCGCGGCTGCGATGGTGTTAGTCGGCACTTTGCCTGTTGGAGCCTTGCCGGCTGCAGGTGTCGTTCTGGTCCTGTTGGTGGCGGATCCCGTTACCGGCCCGACGACGGCATTGGGGCGTTTGCTCGGCGGATTGGCCTTTGCCGGTTTGGTCAGCCTGTTTGCCGTTGGCTGGCAGGCGGCTGCGCCGGTGCAATACGCGGTTGCCGCAGCGCTGCTGACGTCACTGGTTTCGCCAGCCTTGGACGATGCGGCGCTGGCCCTGTGGTACTTTAGGCGAAGGA
>CAXQAV010000365.1:0-12196 GCA_964221795.1 Luminiphilus sp.
GCACACCAAGCCAACTGGGGTCACAACTTATGCCGATAGTTGCAACCATAGCGAAGAGCTACCCCCCGGTGTTGCGGTCAATAGCCCCACCCAGTTCGTGACATCGGGGACCTTCGCTTGATCCCCCAAAACCGTCAGCCACAGGTGATCCGCCCGATCCTGTTGTCACCGTCGATCATGAAATTGATCCGGTCCGGCCAGTAGTCCATCGTCATCGCCTGACCGGGCCGCAGGACCCTGACTTTGCCCATAATCAGTACGCGTTCCAGCGCAGTTGCATCCTGCCCGATCAGCGCCGCGCGCGGCGTGGCGTTGCAGGTGTCGTTCTCCGGCAACGGGTCGGGCATTTCGGCCTGCGCGCAGGCTGCGAGCATCATCAGGATCAGGGCGCGTTTCATGGCCCTATTTTTGCCGCTGCCGCATCGAAAGCAAGCCCTGTCGCACTCGGTGGTTGAAATCACCCGCTGTTTCCCTGATCGTCAGGCCAACCAAACGGGAGGAAAGAACATGCGGACACGTGCAGCGGTTGCAGTAGCGGCGGGCAAGCCGCTGGAAGTGATGGAAGTCAACCTTGAGGGCCCAAAGGCCGGTGAGGTTCTGGTCGAGATCAAGGCCACGGGTATTTGCCACACCGACGAATTCACCCTGTCAGGTGCGGACCCCGAAGGCATGTTCCCTGCCATTCTGGGCCACGAAGGTGCCGGTGTCGTCGTGGAGGTCGGCCCCGGCGTGACCAGCCAGAAACCCGGTGACCATGTCATCCCGCTCTACACGCCCGAGTGCCGCGAATGCGAATACTGCCTGAACCCGAAAACGAACCTTTGCCAGTCGATCCTCTCGACACAAGGGCAGGGGCTGATGCCCGACGGCACCTCGCGGTTCTCGATGCTCGATGGTACGCCGATCCTGCATTACATGGGCTGCTCGACATTCTCGAACCACACGGTCCTGCCGGAAATCGCGCTGGCCAAGGTCCGGTCCGACGCGCCTTTCGACAAGATTTGCTACATCGGCTGCGGTGTCACCACAGGGATCGGTGCCGTGATCAACACCGCCAAGGTCGAGATCGGCAGCCGCGCGATTGTTTTCGGTCTGGGCGGCATTGGTCTTAACGTGATCCAAGGCTTGCGACTGGCGGGTGCCGACCAGATCGTCGGTGTTGATCTCAATCCTGGCAAGGTCGAGATGGCCAAGCACTTCGGTATGACCGATTTCGTCAACCCCCAGGACGTGAAGGGCGACATGGGAGCCCATCTTGTCGAACTGACGGGTGGCGGGGCCGATTACACCTTTGACGCCACCGGCAATGTCGACGTCATGCGCACAGCGCTTGAGTCCGCGCATAAGGGCTGGGGTGAAAGCATCATCATTGGTGTGGCCCCTGCAGGCGCCGAGATTTCCACGCGACCCTTCCAGCTGGTCACAGGGCGTAGCTGGCGCGGCACCGCCTTTGGCGGCGCACGCGGCCGGACCGATGTTCCAAAGATCGTGGATTGGTACATGGAAGGAAAGATCGAGATTGATCCGATGATCACCCACAAGCTGAGCCTTGATGATATCAACAAGGGCTTTGATCTGATGCATGAGGGCAAGTCGATCCGCGCAGTCGTGGAGTTCTGATCCACTTGGGCCGGCACCTCACCGCGTTCATGCTTGGTGCCGGTCTTGTTGCCGGCACACCTGCACTTGCGGACGAGGTGGCGGTCTTTTCAACCAAGACAGCTGTGCTTGCCCTTACGCCGGATGACATGGAGGACGCGGCACCGCAATTCGGCGGTGAGGGCGCTGGCCTGAGTTTCATTCTCGCCCCCGCCGCATCGAAAGCCTTTGCCGATCTCACCGAAAGCTCGGTTGGCCAGATGATGACGCTGACCATCTGCGGTGACGTTCTGGTCGAGGCCGTGATCCGCGGGCGGCTGGAGGGGCGCGGCTATGTGGCGCTCGACAGTCTGGGAGATGCGAATTGGTATGCCTCGCGCATGACAGGAGAGGCGCCCTGTGATGGAACGCGAGACAACTGACACCGATGCATCGCGGCTGGAGGCGCTGGCGCGGTCACTTGCCGAACAATTCGCCTTCTATGGTCTCGCGGTTTCGCGCGGCGGACAGCGACGGTTTGCCATCGCCCACCAGCCGTTTGTGCGGGCCGACTGGCGGACAATGTTCCGTGTGGCCTCGGTTTCCAAGATTGTCGTGGGGCAAACACTTGCGCGGCTTCTGGCGGCCAATGGTATCGGATGGGACGCCGATGTCTCTGACCTTCTGGGCTGGCGCTTGCCCAATCCGGCATTCCCCGATGTGCCGATCACGATCGGGGCAGTGGCGAGCCATAGCGCGGGTCTGGATGACGGTGCGGAGTATCTCGTGCCGCAGCACACATCCATTCAGAACTTTTTTGGAGACAATAGGTTCTCCAAAAATCAAAATAGAACATATTTTTAATATGCGAACCTCGGATATGTCATTCTAGCGGAAGTGATCGAACGGCTGTCCGGTCAGAGCCTCGCACAAGCCGCAGCGCCTCTGGTTCCGGACGGTGGTGGCTTCAACTGGGCAGGTGTGTCTGCCCCCCGCGTCGCACAGGCGTTGCCGACCTACCGCCGTGACGGAGATCGTTTCGTCCCGCAGATTGATGCGCCGCCAGTGCCTGCCGCGACCGAAGGTAATATTGCCCGCTTTTCACCACAAGGCGGGCTGCGGCTGTCGCTGGAGGGGATGCTTGCGCTGGCCGAAGGTCTCGCCGATTTGGACCGGAAGGTTCTCTGGCATCAGCTGGACGGACCGGGTGCCTATCTGGACGGTGTGTTCCAGCACTACGGCGCGGGGCTGCAGATTTTTGACGCGCCCGCCTTCTATCCCCGCACGTTGGTCGGTCATTTCGGAAACGCCTACGGGTTCAATGGGGGTGTCTGGTATGACGCGCAGGCGGGGCTTGCCTTTGCTTATGCACTCAACGGCTTGGCACTTGGCGATGAAGATGACAGGTTCTCTGTCCAAGAGCGGGCGATATTTGACGCGGTCGCACAGATAGGAGACGACTAGATGCCAGACGGACGGATGCTGCTTGCCGTGTTGATCGACGCCGACAACATTCCTGCGAAATACGCGGGCGCCATCATGCGCGAGATCACGACCTTTGGCGAACCGGCGCTGCGGCGGGTCTATGGTGACTGGTCCAGTCCTGCGCTGGCCGGATGGAAGAAAGAGGTGGTCGAACTGGGCATGGTCGCCAATCAGGAAACCGCCAATACCAAGGGCAAGAACGCCAGTGATATCGGGCTGGTGATTGATGCGATGGACATCCTGCATACGGGCCGCTTCGACGGGTTCGTGCTGGTGTCTTCGGACAGCGACTTTACCGCGCTGGCCAACCGCCTGCGCGAGGATGGGGTCGAAGTGATCGGGATCGGCGAGGGCAAGGCCCCTGCCAGCCTGCGCAATGTCTGCAACCGATTCATCCTGATCGAGAACATCGTCCCGGAGGAGAAAGCGGATAAGCCCGCCAAGAGCAGTCCCGCGACAAAAGCCTCGCCGGACCGCCAGCCGCCGTCAAAGGCGATCCCGCTGGTCATCAAGGCAATGGAAAGCATCGATCCCGAGGCCGAGTGGTATTCGCTTGGCCAGTTGGGTCAGTATATCACCCGCGCCCACCCCGACTTTGACCCCCGCACTTATGGCAGCGCGAAACTCAGCGATCTGTTGATGAAGACAGGGCGTTTCGAAACCCAGAAACGCTTGGGCCAGCAGTTGGAAGTCCGACGACTGGACTAGGCGCCGTAGCGCGCCAGAAACATCGTCACAGCGCCTTCGATAACGCGGTCTTTCTCTCGCTGGGAGAAATCCTCGGCCACGTTAAAGATCGCACGCTCGAAAATATCGACTTTGCAGAGGTGGTAGAACTGCTGCGCCGCAAGCTCGTAATCGTCGATCACAACCTCGCCGCGCTTGGCTGCCTTTTGCAGGAAGGTCACAAGGCTCTTCTGGACCAAAAGCGTGCCGCTTTCGTAGAACTGACGCCCCAATTCGGGGAAGCGCTCTGTCTCGGCGACGAAGATACGGAAGATCTGTTTGCCGAAATCCGACGTGATGAAGGCGATCATCTCGGTGGCCAATGCCCGCAGGAAATCCGGGGCGGTGGCGTCCATATCCAGCATGTCGAGTGCGGTTTCGGCCTGTGCAGCACATTGGCTGCGGGCCACCTCGACGAAGAGCAGGCGTTTGTCGGGGAAATAGCTGTAGAGCGTGGCCTTGGAGACACCGGCTGCCTTGGCGATGTCATCGACCGAAGCCCCCTCGAACCCGTCGGAAAGAAAGACCTGCCGCGCCCCGTCGAGCACCTGATCGAATTTCCGTCCTTTTTTCGGCTGTGGGGTGCCGTCAGGCATAGGTGCGCTCCTCTATCAGCGGCTTTTATAAACTGGACAGTTCACTTTCGGCAAGCACTTGCGGCGATGGGACCGAAGGGGATGAGGTCCCATCGCCGTGTGGCGCACCTCGTGGGGACAGGGAGGGGGGTGCGCCAGTGCTTTGCGGCATAAAGTGCGAGGAGCCAGCACCGCTGCCTGCAGGCGAAACGCAGGTAGGGCCATTGTTGAGGCCAGTCTCCGCATCACCTGTGTGATAACTAAACAGTTCAGTTCACCGTTGAAGAGGTGCGCAAAGATTTCTGCTCTGACATGCTTGTGAAGCGGATCGACATTTCATACTTTAGAACTCTTCTAAAAAGGAGCCACTTCATGCGCTGGTTCACCCAACGTCGCAATTTCACGGATCTGTCAGAGAAAGAAATCCTCGCCCTCGCGATTTCTTCGGAAGAAGACGATGCCCGTATCTATCGCGGCTATGCCGAGCGCCTGCGGCAGGAGTTTCCCGGATCAGCGGCCGTTTTTGACGGTATGGCTGCCGAAGAAGACACCCACCGCGCACGGTTGATCGATCTTTTCCGCAGCCGTTTCGGAGAGGTGATCCCGCTGATCCGGCGTGAACATGTCTCGGGTTATTACGCCCGCCGCCCGATCTGGTTGATCGAAAACCTGAGCCTTGAGCGCATCAGGGGCGAGACGGCACAGATGGAGAAGGACGCAGAGCGTTTCTATCTGCTGGCCGCGCAACGGACCGAAGATGCGGCGACACGGGATTTGCTGGGCGAGTTGGCCGCGGCGGAAGGCGGCCATTCGGCCAAGGCAAAGGATCTTGAGGGCAAGCACCTTGATGATGAGACCCGTGCCGAAGAGGATGACGAAGCGCATCGCCAGTTTGTCCTGACATGGGTGCAGCCGGGGCTGGCGGGTCTCATGGACGGGTCGGTCTCGACCCTTGCGCCGATTTTTGCCACCGCCTTTGCCACGCAAGATACCTGGACAACCTTTCTGGTCGGTACGGCGGCCTCGGTCGGGGCGGGGATCTCGATGGGCTTTACCGAGGCGGCGTCGGATGACGGGCTGATCTCGGGGAGAGGCTCGCCCGTCAAACGCGGGTTTGCCTCGGGGATCATGACCACGATCGGTGGGATGGGCCACGCGCTGCCCTATCTGATTACGGACTTCTGGACGGCGACGATCATCGCTTTGATCGTTGTTTTCATCGAGCTTTGGGCCATCGCATGGATCCAGAACCGCTATATGCAGACGCCTTTCGTCAAGGCGGTGTTTCAGGTGGTTCTGGGCGGGGCGCTGGTGTTTGCCGCAGGTGCCCTGATCGGTTCGGGGTAGATGTCGCGCACCATCGTCGTCGATGACCGAAACCCGTAGAAGTGCCGCATCAGGCCGAGTTTGTTCGTCTTGAGTTCATAGAACCCCCGCCGCCGGTAGAGCGACTTTGCCCGCGTATTGGTATCGACCACCTCCAGCCTGATTTGGCGGTAGCCGCGCCGCTTTGCCTCGGCGGTGATCGCTTCGAGCAGTGCTGTGCCGATGCCTTGTCCGCGCGCTTCTTCGGCGACAAAGAGCCCGTCCATCAGAAAACGCTCGTTCTCGGTGTCGGTTTCCAATGCTGCGAGCAGCGCCTGACGGATCGCAGCGCCGGTCCAACCGTAGACCCTGCGCATGTCGTGAAAGTCGCCACCGACCAGCGCCCCGTGGACAGTCTTGAACCCCGCGACGCCGACCAGTCGCCCTGTTTCGTCATGGGCGCACACCCCGTGATCGTGCCACAGGACCGACGTGATGAACCGCATGGCGCGGTATTTTGGCCCCAAGGTGAAACCTAGCTTGTCGCCGAAGGCCTCCCAATAGAGGGCCGCAGCCTCGTCGCGGTCGCGGCGCGGAATGCCGACGGTGATCTTCATGCACCGAACTCGGCAAAGGGAATGTAGCGCACGAGGTCGCCCGGGGAGATGGTCTGCGCGGGTGCATCAAGGGCCACCAACCCTGTCGCCCATGAGAGGCCCGAGACACGTCCGGAGCCTTCGGACGGAAAAATCTCGACCTGACCGTCCGTCACACGGGCGCGCAGGTATTCCGTGCGCCCTTCCTTTTTGGATTTGGCAAAGGCGGCAGGCAGCATCACGCCCTTGGGCGTGGACCAGCCGCCCCCGGCCATCAGCCGCAACGCGGGCGCGCCAAAGACCAGCGTGCAGACCATGGCGGCCCCGGGATTCCCGGGCAGGCCAAAGACCGGCGTGCCCTGCCACATGCCCATGACCAGCGGCCGCCCCGGCTTCATCGCGATCCGCCAGAGCGCGAAGCTACTTGTGTCCGAGAGCAAGGCCGAGACATGATCCTCGGCTCCCGCCGAGGCCCCACCCGAGGTCAGAATTGCATCACAGCGTGTGGCGGCATCATCAAGCATTGCGCGCAGCTTTGTGCGGTCGTCGGGCGCGCGTCCCAATGGAATGGCATCAAATCCCCAGCCCGCAATGAGTGCGGCGAGCATCGGGCCGTTGGCGTCGAAAATCTGCCCCTCTGTTGCGTCACTGCCTGCTGGCACCAGCTCATCCCCCGTTGAAAGGATGCCGACTCGAAGGCGTTTGCGGACGCTGACCTCACCTACGCCCGCCGCTGCAATCATCCCGATATCACCGGGCGTTAGTTTGCGTCCTGCATGCAGGATAGGTTCGCACGCCTGCATATCCTCGCCAGCCTTGCGGGCATTGGCGCCTTTCTTGAGCGGACCGTGGAAGTGGAGCGTGTCACGGGTGGCCCGCACGTCTTCTTGCAGGATGACGGTATCGACACCCTCCGGCAGGTTGGCGCCTGTCAGGATGCGGATGGCGTGCCCCCCGGGGACGGGATGCGGGTAGGGCGCACCAGCGGCGGCACGGCCCGCGACAAGCGGCAGCGCGTTCAGGCCCTCGGGTGCGGGGCCAGCAAAGCCATAGCCGTCAACGGCAGCATTCGGGGCGGGCGGGTGTGACCGTTTGGCAGTGATGTCTTTGGCAAGGATGCGAACCCTTGCGCGGGCAAGCGACACGGGTTCGGTTCCCGTCACGGGGCAGAGATGGGTTTCCAGATGCGCAAGCGCTTCTGTCACAGGTGTCCAATGCACGCCTTGTGGCATGGCAAAGCAATCGTTCTTGAGCTTTGGCGGAGTGAGGCTGTCGCGCGCGGCCTGCGCAAGATCTGTTTCATGCCCGAGACCAAAGATCCAGCCCTCGGTCGTGGCAGGCACATCGAGCATCTTAGCAAGTGCCTCCGGTGCGAGAGCCGCAACTGTGCGTGCCAGAACCTCGACCTGATGGGCATCCTTGACCTTGCCCGACGGGATTGTCTCTTTCACCACGGCGTCGATCAGCGAGGGCCAGATTTCGACCAGTGCGATCTGTTTGTCGAGCGGCTCGAATGGCCAGACCGCGAGGTCTGTGCCAAAGCGCCGGCGCAGGCGGGCAAGGGTCGGCAGGCCCATGATCACCTGTGAACCAACCGCGCCGGCACCAGACAGTTGCCAGACCGGAAAGGCGCGCGTCGCACTTGCCTCGGCTGCGCGGCGTTCGGTCAAGCCGTGGCCCTGTCGTTCGCGCCCCTTGCGCGGCAGATGCGGGATATCACGGTTCGGCAGGCCATTGCCCCAGAACGGGCCGGTGCCGGAGAAACGGGCGTTGATCTCACCGGCCAGATCGAAGCGGTTGTTCGACGTCGGTGTGTCTTCGACCCGGTCCGCAAACCAGTCCCAGACCGCGAAAGGGTCGTCACTGTCGGTCAGTTGTCGGCCAAAGCCTTCTGGATAACCGAAGGCAAAGTCGAAGCCCGCGAGAACCCGCCGGCTGGCAGCCTGTTCCGCATCGAGCAGCGCCGTGATCCTCTCTTCAGCCACCTGCCGGTTGCGGCAATAGACAGGGTCTTCGACCACTTGGCCGCGCGCCACGCAAAACCAGATTGCGTCGGCCTTGGGACTGGTCCCGCGGTCGTTGCCGCCAGACCAGTCTACCATGATGACCGTGTCAAACCTCACAGGCCGACCTCGGAAAGGATGAAATCGGCAATCGCCGTCGTGTCGTCCAGATCGAAGAGCGGTTGTGGCACCTCCAACGGCGTATCGCTGGCAATCGCGCGGATGGTGTCGTCATCGGTTGCGATCAGCGGGTGGTTCATTTCCGCGCGATAGGCTTCGATCTTGGGATGGCGGTCGCGCTTGTAACCCTCGACCAGCACCAGATCGACAGGGGCGAGTTGGGCCAGCAGGTCGTCAAGCACCGCCTCTTCCGCTCCGCGCAATTCGGTCATCAGGGCCCAGCGGTTGCGCGACGACAACAGCACCTGCTGCGCACCCGCCTGCCGGTGGCGAAAGCTGTCCTTGCCGGGATGATCGACGTCAAACGAATGATGCGCGTGTTTGACCGTCGACACTGTGAAACCGCGCCCCGCAATCTCTGTCACGAGCCGTTCCATCAGGCCGGTCTTGCCAGCCTTCTTGTAGCCGGTGACGCCGTAGATTCTCATAACATCCCTTCCGCTGTCGTCAGGTCTTCTGGTGTGTTGACGTTGAAGAATGCCGCATCGTCGGGGAATTCCGCCGTTGCCCCGCCGTGCTTGTCAGTCCAGAGGACAACCTTGCGCAAGCCGTCCTTCAGCGCCGCGCGGAGGTCGTCGCGGAGCGCCACTGGCCAGAGCCCGAACGTCGGGTGTCTTCCGTCCGGCGTGCGGGCGAGGGCGATCTGGCTGCCTGCGCGTTCGGCCGCATGCAGCAGTTGCGGGACCAGATCGCATGGAAAGAACGGCGTGTCGGCAGCTGCGGTGACGATGTGGTCCGCCCCTTGCGTTGCGGCCCAGTCGAGTCCCGCCAGAACACCCGAAAGCGGCCCCGCAAAGCCCGTGATACTATCCGCAATCAGCGGCAGCCCCAAATGCGCGAACCGCGCCGGATCACCGTTGGCATTCAGCGCGAGCCCCGCCACCTGCGGCTCCAGCCGCGCGATCACATGGGACAGGATAGTCCCATCCCCCAACGGCAAGAGGCCCTTGTCACCCCCGCCCATGCGCGTGGCCTGCCCGCCCGCGAGGATCACGCCGAGCGGTTGTTTCACGCAGCCCCCTTCCGGCCCGCCTTGCGCGGCTCGTCGGCAATCTGTGACGGGTCGGCATCGCGGATCAGGCGCTCTTCTCCGGCAAGGCAGACGAACCGCTGCCCTTTCATCCGACCGATCAGCGTGAGGCCCACCTGCCGCGCGATCTCGACCCCCCAAGCGGTAAATCCCGACCGCGAGGCGAGCACGGGGATGCCCATCATCGCCGTTTTGATCACCATTTCCGAGGTCAGCCGCCCCGTGGTGTATAGGATCTTGTCATCCGCGGGTACGCCCTCCGACAACATCCAGCCCGCAATCTTGTCTACCGCATTGTGGCGGCCCACATCTTCCATATAGACCAGCGGGCGGTCGCCCTGGCAGAGCACCGTGCCATGGATCGCGCCTGCCTCGAGGTAGAGTGAGGGTGTGCGGTTGATCGTGGCGGCCAGCGTATAAAGGTCGGACGTCCTGACAGGTGTTGCAGGCAGCGTGACGCCCTCCAGCCCCTCCATCATATCGCCAAAGACCGTGCCAACCGCGCAGCCGCTGGTGCGGGTCTTCTTCTTCAGCTTGTCTTCATAGGTGGTCTGGCTCGCGGTGCGCACCACGACGGTTTCCAGCTCTTCGTCGTAATCGACACCGGTAATCGCGTCGTCTGCGCGCAGCATCCCCTGATTGCGCAGGAACCCGAGCGCCAGATATTGCGGATAATCCCCGATCGTCATGGCGGTGACGATTTCCTGCGCGTTGAGGTAGATGGTCAGGGGACGTTCCTCAACCACGTTCAGATCGACGGCTTCGCCAGTGTGGTCCGTCCCCCGCACAGCGCGGGTCAGGCGCTCCGCTGATGGGTCAGGGGCGATCAGATAAGCGGAAGTGTCGTCGATCCGGGCCAATTGTCATTCCCTGTCTGCTGGCGTAATGCCTTTCGCAACGTGAGAGAGGCTAGGCTAAAGCTATGACGGTTTCTACAGTGAAAAAACCAGCCAGATCCGCTTATTGGGCGGGACTTCGCGACGGTGCGCCGTTCATTCTGATGGCAGTCCCATTCGCCACGCTCTTCGGTGTGGTCGCGACGGATGCGGGCCTCACGCTGGCGCAGGCGATGGGCTTTACCGTGCTTGTGATTGCGGGCGCGGCACAATTCGCGGCTGTCCAGTTGATGGTCGAGAAAGCGAGTATTGCCTTCGTTCTGCTGGCGGCTCTTGCGGTGAACCTGAGGATGGCGATGTATTCGGCCTCGCTCGTGCCTTATCTGGGCGCGGCACCGCTCTGGCAGCGCGCCTGCATCGCGTATCTCAACTTTGACCAGACCTATATCACCTCGATCGCCCGCTACGAGGCGCGGCCCGAAATGACGGTGTCGGAACGGGTGATGTATTTTCTTGGCGTGGCGACGCCAATCACCCCTCTCTGGTTCGTCATGACGCTGGTCGGCATCCTTGCAGGCAAGGCCATCCCAGATGCTTGGGCACTGGATTTCATTATGCCGATTATGTTTCTGGCGATGGTATCACCGATGGTCAAATCACTCGCGCATCTGGCAGCGGCGGCGGTTTCGGTCAGTGTCGGGATCGCGCTGGTCTGGATGCCTGCGGGCACGGGCCTTCTGATCGCGGCAGGGTCCGCCATGCTGGCCGGTGCGCTGGTCGAAGTCTGGATGGAAAGGCGCAAGGCATGACCTATTCCCCAACCGAGATCTGGACGATCATTGCTATTCTGGGGATCGGGACCTTCCTGATCCGGTTTTCCTTCCTCGGGCTGATCGGGGACCGCCCGATGCCGCCCTTCGTGCTGCGGCTGCTGCGCTATACGCCCGTCGCTGTCCTGCCTGCGATGGTCGCACCGCTCGTCGTGTGGCCTGCGGCAACAGGCGGTGTGTTCGATCCGGTGCGGGGTCTGGCGGCGGTGGCTACTGTTGCGGTCGGCGTTTGGACGCGCAGCGCGCTTTGGGCGATCTTCGCCGGTGCGGCCACGTTCTATGGCCTGATGGGCCTCAGCGCCCTTCTCTGAGCATCTGTGCGATTTCGGCGGCGGCGAGGGTTTTGTCGTCGTCGTCATCCTCGCGGTATTCCTCGGTCACGACACCCGGCAAGCGCGCGAAATCATCAGAGAGTTTGTTGGGCCCCCAAGTCGCGCGGATGCTCTCAAACCCGGGCCGTTGCCGCAAAAGCCGCGATGTGATCCGCGCGCATTGCGCCTGCGGGACGGGACCGGACACCAGAGCCAGCTGCAGTGCGCGCTCGACCACCTCGGGGCTGACATCGATCGTTTGTCCGATCACATAGTAGGTCACCCTCGCATGGAAGCTGACGTAAAGCTGTTCAAGCCGCGGGGTGACACCGAACAACACGTCATTGCGTTCAGGCATAACCGCCTGCTTCCAGCTGCCTGCGGGATCGAACATCACCCGCTGGCTGGCGTTAATCAGCAACGCCGTATGGGCCCCGCTATCGGAGCCAACGTTTTTCATGGTGTAGAGCGTCAGGTATGTCCGCCCCGGTTTGCGATAGATCGCGCGGGCGACAACGTCGTCAGGGGCCCAGACCTCTTGCGCGCCGCATCCGGCGAGCGCCAAGGGCAACCCGATGAGAAACGCGCGGCGGTCCAAAGCGGCTTATTGGGTGAGCAGGGCCAGGAAGACCAGCAGGACGATGATACCGATCGTCGTCTTGGTCACCATGTTCATGAAACCTTCAAAGGTCTTTTCCTGAACCGAGATGTCCATTTCGCCGTGCTTATGTTCAGCCATGA
>CAXQAV010000366.1:0-3233 GCA_964221795.1 Luminiphilus sp.
CGCGGATCGCATCCGGCAGCGACCTGTCATTCCATAGAAAACCCAAATTGGCGGAAAACTTCATTTATCCCACTCCACGTCGAATTTTGTGACCAGCGCCTGAATATGGTCTTCGGTCAAGGCGCGCGGGTTCATTCCACGAGTCATCATCGCCAGACGCGCAGTTTCTTCAAGTTCTTCGATCGCGTTGCAGGCAGCCTCGACATCCTTGCCCGCCACCACCGGCCCGTGATTGGCCAGCATCACCGCCGAGCGTTTGCCCGCAAGGCCGCGAATGGCCTCCCCCATAGCCGGATCGCCGGGCAGGAAGAAAGGCAGCAGCTTTACCCGCCCCAGCTTCATGATGCCGTAGGGCGTCAGCGGCGGCAGGAAGTTCTCTTCATCCGCATCCGGCATGAGCGACAGGGCGACGGAGTGGCAGGCGTGCAAATGCACGACAGCGCCCGCCGTGCTGCGTGTCTCGTAGAACGCCGCATGCAGCGGCATTTCTTTGGTCGGGGCATCGCCACCGATCAGCACGCCTTTGGCATCAAACCGCGACAGGCGCGCAGGGTCGAGCCGCCCGAAACTCGTGCCGGTCGGACTGACCAGTAGCCCGCCATCCTCTGTCCGCGCCGAGATATTGCCCGTGCTGCCGCCCGTCAGCCCGCGGTCGAACATGGACTTGGCAAGGGTGCAGATCTGCTCGCGGAGGCGTGTTTCAGCGGTCATAGCGTATCAATATCCCGCGAATGGACGCTGCAAAAGGGCCCACGGCCTGAGGGGCCGGTTTTCGGCATCATCCGCGATCCCCGCGCAGCACTAATCCTCTTCACCCGGCAGGGTCAGGCCTGCATTGCGGGCATAGACCTTGGCCACGGCGGCATCATCTTCCCAGCCGTGGCCCATGCCAGCGGCAGCAATGAACTGTTGCAAAGCGACAGCCGTGATTGGCGCGCTGAACTGGGCCGTCTTCGCGATATCCAGCACGATCCCCAAATCCTTGGGCCAGATGTTCACGGAACTGAGCGGCGTGTAATCCCCCGCCACAATATGCGGCGCGCGGTTCTCCAGCATCCAGCTGGTGCCTGCGCATTTGCTGATCACTTCGACGAACTTGTCCGGTGTGACGCCTTGGGTCATGCCGAAGGTCAGCGCCTCGGCCATAGTGGCGATATGCACGCCCGCCAGAAGCTGGTTGACCGCCTTCATGGCAGAGCCGGCCCCTGCCGCGTCGCCGAGTTCAAAGACCGTCTGCGCCGTGGCATCAAGCACTGGCTTTGCCGCAGCAAAGGCTGCCGCACTGCCCGAGGCCATGATCGACAACTGGCCGCTCGCCGCCTTGGCCGCCCCGCCCGAGATCGGTGCATCGAGGTAAAGCACGCCATGCGCGGCACAACGCGCCTCCATCTCGCGGGCGAAATCGGGGGAAACGGTCGCGCAGGCAATCACGACTGCACCTGTCTTGAGGCGCGGGACGATGCCGTTTTCGCCAAAAAGCACAGCCTCGGTCTGGGCCGCGTTCAGAACAACGACGGCAACCGAATCAAGGGTCTCAGACACATCGGCAATCTCGCCCACCGCACCGCCTGCAGCGCGGAATTTCTCCATCTGGGCAGGCACCACATCGACACCATAGGTCACATGGCCTGCACGCAGGATCGAACTGGCAATGCCATAACCCATGGCTCCCAGTCCAAAGACAGCAATTTTGGTCACGGGGCGGTCTCCTTCGTTGCAGCGTGCAGCGCGAGCGCGGCGGTTAGGGACGGGCCTCGCTCTGGAAACGCAGATAGCACGGCTGGGCGGGTGTCCAACACGGGAAATGCGGTGGGGGTATTACGGTGAGCAGGAAACACCACTGGCCACGAGACGCACCCCACCGAACAACCCATTCCCAACCCTCTCCCTCCGCGCTATATGCCGCGCATGACACAGAACCCCACGCCGCCGAACCTTGGCCCCCGCCCAGACCTTGCCCCCAAGGCGCAGATCACCGATGCCCCGCGCGCGGGCCAGCCGACGATCGGCATGGTCTCGCTTGGCTGCCCCAAGGCGCTGGTCGACAGCGAACGCATCCTGACGCGCCTGCGGGCCGAGGGTTATGCGATCAGCCCAGATTACGCGGGGGCCGATGCGGTGATCGTGAACACCTGCGGGTTCCTGGATTCCGCGAAGGCCGAAAGCCTTGATGCCATCGGCGAGGCGCTCAAGGAAAACGGCAAGGTGATCGTGACCGGCTGTCTGGGGGCCGAGCCTGACTATATCCGCGAACATCACCCGCAGATCCTCGCCGTGACCGGCCCGCATCAGTACGAGCAGGTGCTGGATGCCGTCCATGCCACCGTGCCGCCCGCGCCCGATCCGTTTATCGACCTGCTGCCTGCCTCTGGCGTCAGCCTTACTCCGCGCCACTACAGCTATCTGAAGATTTCCGAAGGCTGTAACCACAAATGCAAGTTCTGCATCATCCCCGACATGCGCGGCCGTCTGGTCAGCCGTCCGGCCCATGCGGTGCTGCGCGAGGCGGAAAGGCTGGTGGAAGCCGGCGTCAAGGAGCTGCTGGTGATCTCTCAGGACACCAGCGCCTATGGTCTGGATCGCAAGTATGACGTCAATCCGTGGAAGGGCGGCGAGGTGCGCAGCCATATCACCGACCTGACCCGCGAGTTGGGGCAGTTGGGGGCATGGGTGCGCCTGCATTATGTCTATCCCTACCCGCATGTGCGCGAGCTGATCCCGCTGATGGCAGACCCCGCGAACGGAGTCCTCCCCTACCTCGATATCCCCTTCCAGCACGCACACCCCGATGTGCTGCGGCGCATGGCGCGGCCTGCGGCGGGGGCCAAGACACTGGACGAGATCGCCCGCTGGCGTGCCGACTGCCCCGACATCACCCTGCGCTCGACCTTCATCGTCGGCTATCCGGGCGAGACGGAAGCCGAGTTCCAGCACCTGCTGGACTGGCTGGACGAGGCACAACTGGACCGTGTGGGCTGCTTCCAATACGAGAACGTCGCCGGCGCAGGGTCAACCGCCCTGCCTGATCATGTGCCTGCGGAAGTGAAGCAGGAGCGCTGGGAGCGGTTCATGGAGAAAAGCCAAGCCATCTCCGAGGCGAAACTGGCCGCGAAAGTAGGCCGGACACTGGAAGTGATCGTCGATGACATCGACGAGGACGGCGTGGCGACGTGCCGGACATGGGCCGACGCCCCCGAGATCGACGGGAACCTCTTTATTGACGAGGGGACGGA
>CAXQAV010000367.1:0-2642 GCA_964221795.1 Luminiphilus sp.
GCCACTTGTGAGATAAATGGCGCGAGATTGTTTGGCATGCCGTTCGGATCTTCGCCAATCCGCGGCCCCCAGCGTCGCGTTGTGTAGTATTGAACCTCCAGGCCCTGCGGCAAGTTGCCTTGCACAGTCTTACCGCGCTTGACTGTCCAGCAATGCCTTTTCCATCATCATATGGACGCCTTTGTTGCCGTTGACGGTCTGGGTGATCCGGAGGTCGCCGGCCAGAGAACACAGCATATAGGCGTCTTCGCGTCCAAGGCCGGTTTGATCGACGATCCAGGAGATCATATCGCGCAAGGCCATTTCGACACAGCGCTCCAGACTTTCGTGCATACCCATCGTGATCAAATGGGTCGGTGTTTCCGCGCGTGGAAAGGCAAGTTGCATGTCTTCACGGACATGAAAGCGGAACGTGCCGGTTAGTGCCGTTTCGATTGCGGTGACACAGACCTCGCCATCGCCTTGGGCTGCGTGTCCGTCGCCGCAGGAGAACAGCGCCCCGTCCGCAAAGACGGGTAGATAGAGCGTCGTCCCCGCGACAAGCTCTTTGTTGTCGATGTTGCCACCATGCGCACGGGGCTGGATTGTCGAGATGCGACCCCAGTTCGGCGGTGGAGCAACCCCCATCACGCCGAAGAACGGCTTCAGCGGCAGCTGTAGGCCCCATGAGAGATCGGCGGTCATCTTTTCCAGATCGAGTGGGATAATCGTGGTGCGTGGCGTCTGGAAATCATCTGGCAGCGTGCCCGCAAGCGGTCGGATCAGGTTCCATCCCCAGTTCTGGCGCAGTTGCACGTCGACGACCTGGACTTCGAGGACGTGACCCGGCTTAGCACCGGCAATCCGTACCGGACCCGTCAGGATATGTCCAGGCAGCTGGCGCGGCGACCTTTCGTGGATAGAGAACAGCTCCGGCGGGATATCAAACCCTTGGTCGGGTGCGGGCGTCTGCTCTGGACTGCCCGACACGGTTTCAATTGCAACCAGATCGCCGCTCTCGACCTCCAGGACGGGTTCCAGAGAGGCATCGAAGTATCCCCATGCACAAGTTTCGGGACTGGCCTTCAAGTGCGCTGTCATAGTGATCCTCTCATCAAGAAAAAGTGCTAGAACCCAACGGCCTGCCCGTCCTTGCGTGGGTCCGACCCCGCCGCATAGGCTCCGTTGTCCAGCCGTGCGATCAGCTGCGCCCCTCCAAACCCAAAGGCATTGTCGGGCGCTTCAAGGTCAACCTTGTGGCCCATCTCGCCGAGTTTTTGCAGTGTTGCTTCGGCGAAGGTGGTTTCACAGGCCAGACCAAGTCCGCCAGTCACGCGCCAGCGCGGTGCGTCCACGGCCATCTGGACGTCTTGCTGCCAAAGCTGGGTACGAAGGGTCATCTGAAGATGGCCCTGTGCCTGCATCGGGCCGCCCATAACGCCGAAACTCATTAGCGGCGCATCGTTCTTCATCAGGAACGCAGGGATGATTGTGTGGAAAGGCCGTTTGCCCGGAGCCACGACATTCTGGCTTTTTGGATCGAGCGAGAACCCCGCCCCGCGATTTTGCAAGTGAATGCCGGTACCCGGCACAGTCACCCCTGATCCAAAGCCCGCATAGTTCGACTGGATGAAGGACACCATCATCCCGGACTCATCTGCAACCGTCAGATAGACCGTGCCGCGCGCCGGTGGTTTACCCGTCGCGAAGTCGGTTGCGTGATCGGGGTCAATCAAGGCAGCGCGCGCGGCCAGATATCCGTCGTCAAGCATCGCCTCGGGTGTCACCTTGGTCATGTGATCAAGATCGGCCACATAATGTTCAGTATCCCGTAGCGCCAGCTTCATGGCTTCGATCTGAAGGTGTAGCGCGCGCGGATCATCGGCATCGAGATCGCGGATAGGCGTGTGATCCAAAATGCCAAGAGCCATCAACCCTGCGATACCCTGTCCGTTCGGCGGAATTTCATGCAGTGTGAGGTCATCAAAGGATTTGCTGATCGTGCCGCACCAGTCGGTTTTATGGGACGCGAGGTCAGACAGGCGCATCGCTGCCCCGTGTTCAATGGCGAAGGCTTCGATCTTTTCTGCCAGCTCGCCCTCGTAGAAGGCCTTGCCATTCGTCTCGGCAATCTGTTGCAGCGTCTGCGCCATGTCGGGGTTGGCATAGACCTCGCCTGCGAAAGGTGCGCGGCCGCCGGGCAGGAAATTGTCCGCAAAACCGGGCTGGTCGGCAAGGTTCGCGCCGCCCCGCGCCCAGAGCTTGGCGATGATGGGCGAAACAGGGAATCCAGTTTCGGCATAGCGGACCGCGGGCTCGAAAAGTGTCGCAAAGGGCAGCTTGCCAAAACGCTCTGACAGGGCCACCCAACCGGACACGGCCCCCGGCACGGTCACGCTGTCCCATCCAAGAAACGGCACCTTGTCGTGGCCCTTGAAATACTCTGGCGTCCAGCCGGCAGGGGCGCGACCCGAGGCGTTCAGGCCATGAAGCTGTGTCCCATCCCAGAGAATGCAGAAGGCATCGGACCCGATCCCGTTACCTGTCGGTTCGACCAACGTCAGGGTGATCGCCGCCGCAATCGCCGCATCGACGGCATTGCCGCCCTTCGCAAGCATCGACAAACCGGCCTGCGCGGCCAAGGGCTGCGAGGTTGAAACCAC
>CAXQAV010000368.1:0-5399 GCA_964221795.1 Luminiphilus sp.
CATGAAGGCACACTCTTTCCCTACACGACGCTCTTCCGATCTGCTGTCTTTATCGGAATTATCGCTGGTTATCTTGCTGCGTTGCTCTTCACCGACATGGTGTCGTTTGAGGGTATCGCCTCCAGCATGAGCCGTGCCGCGTCATTCCAGGTGCCTTCGCCATTTGCATATGGCTTTGAATTCAGCCTGGCGGCGGCGATCGGCTTCTGTCTGATGGCCTTTGTCTCCGCAGTTGAAACGGTTGGCGATGTCTCGGGGATCACAAAAGGTGGTGCCGGACGCGAAGCAACCGAGGATGAGATCACGGGCGCTACCTACGCAGACGGCGTTGGTACTGCTGTTGCGGGTGTTTTTGGCGGACTGCCGAACACGTCCTTCAGCCAGAACGTTGGTCTGATTGCGATGACGGGGGTCATGAGCCGTCATGTCGTCACTATCGGCGCTATCTTCCTGATCATCTGTGGTCTGGTTCCAAAAGTGGGCGCATTGATCCGCACCATCCCGATCGAAGTGCTCGGTGGTGGTGTGATCGTGATGTTCGGTATGGTTGTAGCCGCCGGTATCTCGATGCTGTCAGACGTTAACTGGAACCGACGCAACATGGTGATCTTCGCAATTGCACTCTCGGTCGGTCTCGGATTGCAGCTAGAGCCAAAGGCCGTCCAGTATCTGCCGGATACTTTGCAAATCCTGATGACATCAGGACTGTTGCCAGCCGCCCTGATCGCGATCGTGCTGAACCTGATCCTGCCAGAGGAGCTGACGGCCGAAGCGACCGAAGAAGTTTCTGGAGGCATGTCAGGTCACGGCGAGGGTTCGCTCAAGACGTAAGTGTAGCCACCCCTTAACATGTGAAGGGCCCGGTTGATTTACCGGGCCCTCTTATTTTGGTTCTGGCCTTGTTTCTGAACAGAGTGCGTCCACAGCCACTTCAGCGCAGCGTCAGCTTCATGTGGCGGTTGACGTCCTTGTGCACGCGGTTGCTGAGCATTGCCCCTGCCTTGCGTGGCTGAGTGACGCGAAGCCAAGCAAGGGGCGGAGCGTCGCTTTTGGGAAAGACTCAGGTCAGGGGACCTTTGTAGATGGGTGCATGACCACAGCCATCACCAGCTCTGACACTACTGATCGCGTCCTTGCTGGCGTGGCGCTCATGCTGGGATTTTGTCTGACCGCACCCTTACTGGATGTCTGCGCAAAGCTCGCCTCAGACACCGTCCCCATCGGTCAGATCACTGCGGCGCGTTTTGTCGGGCAATGCGTCCTGATGGCCCCGTTTGTCTGGGTGATGGGCGTGTCGTTGCGCGTGCCGCGCGGCCAGATGTTGGCCCTTATAGCCCGTGCTCTGCTTTTGCTCTTTGCAACGTTCTGCTTTATCGCCGCGATCAGTGTGATGCCGCTGGCAGACGCTTTGGCCATCGTCTTTGTTGCGCCTTTCATCGTCTTGCTGGTGGGCAAATTCTACCTTTGTGAGGATGTTGGCCCAAGGCGCGTTGGCGCGGCAGTTGTGGGTTTTGTGGGGGTGCTTTTCGTCATCCAACCCAGCTTTGCAGCTTTTGGCCTTGTGGCACTCATTCCGCTCGGAACGGCATTTTCATTCGCGTGTTACATACTCGTGACCCGCGGCTTGTCGCGGCGCATGCATCCGGTGGCTTTACAGTTCCACACCGGGTTGATCGCCAGCCTGTTCTGCTGTCCCGTCCTGTTCTTTGCCGCTGGATCCGGATCGGAGTTGTTCGACCCCATATGGCCGACAAACATCGCGTGGCTGTGGCTTCTGGGCGTCGGCTTTTTTGCGACAGTCAGCCACATGATGATGACCTACGCCCTCTCGCTTGCACCCTCGGCGACACTCGCCCCGCTGCAATATTTCGAACTGCCGGTTGCGACATTTTTCGGGTATCTCGTGTTCAGTGATTTTCCGAACACGCTGAGCCTGATTGGCATTTCCATCATCATAGGGGCAGGGCTCTACATGATCCATCGGGAAAGGATCACGGCACAGCAGTTGGTGACGGCCCGCGCAGCGCCGCCGTTCTAGAGAGCAAGTCGTGCCGCTGGCACTGGGCCTGATTCTGGCAATATCGTTATTTTGGTGCTGACACCTACTGCGACCTTTCTCGTGTTCTGCGATCTGCGGCAGGTGATCGCTCCGGCAAAAACGGCAGCCACGGGTTAGGCCCGTTCAGACGACGAGCCAAGATATGCCTGTCCGCTTCAATCGCCGCTGAGCAAAGGCATTCCTTTGACTGAAGAACCCGATGCGGTAAGCTGTTCTTATAGATGACCAGATTTCGATTAACGGAGAGTACGAATGAGACGTTTCCTCGGGGCCGCTACACTTGCGATGCTTGTCGTCAGTGCATCTGCATCGGCAGATGAAGTTCGAGAAGTCGACGTCAGGTTTCCCGCTGGTGCCACTGGCACGACGATGAATGACTCGATCGTCGGATACGATTCCGTTCTCTACTCCGTTGGTGCAGAGGCCGGGCAGGTGATGTCTGTCTAAATGAGCGCCTCGAATCTGGCGACCTACTTCAACATTTACGAACCCGGGCGCGACCCCGGCGACGAGGCGCTGGTTGTGGGTCAGTTCACTGACCCCATCAATGCATGGTCCGGCATGCTGAGCCTATCGGGCGAGTATACAATCTCGGTCTATATGATGCGCAGTGCAGCACGTCGGAACGAGCAGTCCAATTTCACGATGAATATCTCTGTCGCTGGTGAGACTGGCGCAATCGTGCAGGGAGACTTTGCCGATGGTCTCGCTGGTGGACTGGACTTTCTGGCGGTTGCCGTATCAGGTGGTGGATCGCTGAATTTACGCAGTGCGCCGTCTGCCGGAGCCGCGGTCGTGACACGCCTTGCCAATGGCCAGAACGTGCGGACCCTCGGGTGCCGGATGGCCGAAGGACGGCGCTGGTGCAACGTCGCAACGCTAGCTGATCCGGGCGAAGTTGGCTGGGCGGCGGGAGATTTTCTCGTCGAAGGCACAGGTGCCGCCGTACAATTGCCCGCGACCGTGTCTGGCAGCGATGCAAGCGGAGACGGTGTCAGCTTCGCACCCGGCACGTCTGGTGCGGAGTTGATCGGATCGCTGGCGCCCGGCGAAAGCCTCCGCTATCTGATCGGTGCCAACAACGGTCAAAACCTTTATGTGCGCGTCGCACCACAGGGGCAGCCAATCAGCCATCAGATTTTCAATCCAGATCAGTCGTTCCTGCTCGACCAGATGACGAGCGATCAGGAATACCGCGGCCAGTTGTGGCAGTCTGGCGATCACGTGATTGAAGTGATCAACCGCACCAACCAGAACGCCAGCTACAACCTGATTATCGCAATTGATTGAGGCCAGTCTTCAAAAGGAAAGGGGTCAATGAAGCCATCAGGTTTGTTCTGGCTAAGTGCGGGTGTTCTGGGATTGGCAGCCTTTGTTGAGGGCACGGGTGCATCGTCCGTCATGCCGACATCAGCAGAGCAGGCCTGCCTACGCGACGTGACGGTGCAGACAAACAACCCTGACGTCGTGCTGTTGGGCTCTTCGTTCTCGCAAGCCGGGACCGAAGTGATTGTGGGCGTCGGAGAATAGCGTGCGCGGTGGCGTTGCATTGCCTATTCTGACGGAACGACTGCTGGCATCATGTCATTGACCAACGAAGGTTCGCTCTGAAACCGTGAGAAACGCCCGCGTACAGATCGTCGACCAAGGACGGACGGTTGCCCTGATCGGGATGATTGTTTTCCATTTCGCGCGGGACCTCGAGATGTTCGGCATCTGGCCGTCGGGCACGACCACGACGGGTATCTGGTGTTACCTTGCTAGGCTAATCGCGGGCACCTTTCTGTTTCTTTCCGGGATGAGCCTTGTTCTGGGGCATAGGACGGGGATCAACTGGCGGGCATTCTGGATACGGTTCGCCAAGATTTCGGCGGCTGCAGCGCTTGTCTCGGGTGCGACTTACATCGGGTTTCCTGGTATTTTTATCTACTTCGGGATCCTGCACAGCATTGCCCTTTGTAGCCTGATTGGACTTGCGTTCCTGCGTTTGCCGGCATTGGTGGTTGCTCTTGCAGCTGTTGGGGTTCTGGCCATTCACCAGTCTGCCTTCTATCCGCTGAATTCGGCGTGGTGGGGGTTCACAGGCCGCAGCGCTTCAGTGCGCCCGTCACTTGACTATGTCCCGCTCGTGCCTTGGCTGGCGCCGTTTCTTGCCGGGTTGGCCGCGGGCAAAATCTGGACGCCCCGAGCAACAGTGCCGGGCACGCTGCAGAACCTGTTCGGCTGGGCCGGTCGGCATAGTCTGGCGGTCTATCTTGTCCATCAGCCGGTCCTTTTCGGCGCCATCTGGCTGTGGCTCTTCGTCAGCGCCTAGTCGGTTCACCGACGCACTGTCACAGACAATCGCTGTGGCGCGCTCGCGCTTTGGGCATTCCGCTTTGTCGCAGATATGTCAGAGCAGGTTGCGGTCCCGGGCGATCATAGCGGCGTGGGTCCGGTTCTTTGCGCCCAGTTTGCGCGAGAGTGTCTTGACGTGCAGTTTGATTGTCACTTCCTGCAAGTCCAGCTGACGCGCGATTTCCTTGTTCGACATGCCCTCTGCCAGACAGCGCAGGACCTGCGTTTCGCGCCCGGTCAAGCCATCGATCGTGGTGGCGGCCTGCTGCACGTAATTGAAGGGCACATAGACCTCGCCCGACAACATGAACTGGACGGCGTTGATCATGGATTTTGCGCCGAGCGTCTTTGAGACAAAACCAGCAGCACCGGCGGCTACGGCCTGATCCACAATCGTTGCAGAGGCGTCACCAGACAGCAGGGCTACCGGCTTGCCTGCCGAGGCCGAAATCATCTGGTGCAGACCTTCAAGCCCGTTCATCCCGGGCATGTTGTAGTCAAGCAGGGCCAGATCAAAGGGGCTTTGGTCACGGACAGCACCAAGGGCCTGATCAAGCGTACTGGCGCTTGTCACGTCAAAATTGCCTTCTGTGGCAAGAAACATTGTCAGCGTTTCCCGCACAAGAGCGTGGTCGTCGGCGAGGAGTATGCGCGCACTCATTTCAATGCTGCCCGCAAATCGCTGGCGGTAACGTTCGTTTTCAAATGGCCTGTCCAGTAATTGCTTATTATTGGTAATCTACTTTTAATACCAAAACGAGTTTCGTCACTATCTATTGGGCAAAAGAAATCGAAATATCTTGCCTTCTGGGCGTGTTCCTTCAGTATCTCTGCCGATTACACCTCAGATTTTCTTATTTTGTGGTTTGCGATGGACTGACCAACAGTGAGGAGGTGCGTGTGGTGAGTTGTGTTGTCTGGACAAGGCTCTTGTTTGGGGCTGCGAGTATGGCGACGGTTTCTTCCGCTTGATTGTCCGACGCACATTATCAGGAAATCGGTC
>CAXQAV010000369.1:0-6637 GCA_964221795.1 Luminiphilus sp.
TGTCCGACAAGCACATCAACCTGCCGCAGCTTCTGAACTATTTCCTCAGGCTTGTGTCGCTTGTTCGCCATTCTCAGTCCTCCGTTTCCTAAACATAACGGTGGGCCAATTCAGATGGGGCACTCCAGTGATTGCTTCGCGCAATCGTCAAGCGTTCATTAGAAATTCTTCGTTCGATACGCCGAAAGACGCCCCGGCGGCGCAGTCAAACTACGCCCCACTCGGTCAGCAGATGCTTCCATAGACATCTGGCTTTGTCGCGCAACCTTAACGGATAGCTGGAAGGCCCGGTTCCTCGGACGTCGGGAAGGCCCAAATGCTGCGCTCACGAATGAATGACAGCTGAGAGAACGCCACCATGCAACACATGACAATTGCGAACGTCCACTGACGGCCAGGCGCACCGTTCAGCCGAGGTCGTGGCCCGCGCTAAGCAAATGACGCTAACTGCGTTTCGCTGACCTTTGGGCGGCGCGTAGCATCTGCCGGGGCGGGAATACCAATCTGGAAGTCCGCTTTCGGGAAGTCCTGCCGGATCTCTTGCTTGTGCAGCAAAGCTTGTGCTGCGTCTTGTATTAATGTCGTGGTTGGGCTGCCTGCGGTCAACTGTGACAGCGACGGCAACCGCCCAGGCCGGTGATGTTTCCGTGGCGCTGCCGCAATGCCGCTTCGAGCCCATCCCGGTCATCGCGTTTTTTGCTGCGCGCGTATGTAAGACGCGGACCCGCTGCACCGCCGAAAACTCACGCCGCATGGCAGAGAAAAAACCGGCCATTCAGGCGACGCTTAGAGTCACCTCCACGGCCACTCCCGAGGTGCGGGGCCCGCTAGGCTTTCATCGCAGCTGTAAAAGGTTACTCCCTGCGGGATCTGTCGCTGAAACGCGGCAGCATCGCGGAGAAATCCATGCCCTTTCCCCCCTCCTGTTCAACAAAAGCAGCATAAAGATCCTGTGCCAGCCTCCCCATCGGCGTGTCTGCGTCGGTGGTCTCTGCGGCTTCCTGGCTGAGGCGCAGGTCCTTCAGCATCAGTTCAGACGCAAACCCGGGGGCGTAGCCGTTGTCCGCAGGCGAAGACGGGCCGACGCCGGGTGCCGGGCAATAGGCGTTCATGGTCCAGCTGTAGCCTGACGAGGTGGAGACCACATCGAACATCTTCTGCCGGTCGAGGCCCAGCTTGTCGGCCAGGGCAAAGGCTTCGCAGGTTGCGATCATGGTGACGCCCAGGATCATATTGTTGCAGATCTTGGCAGCCTGACCTGCGCCGGCTTCGCCGCAATGCACTGTCTTCTGGCCCATGATGTCAAAGAGCGGAGCAACCGTTTCAAAGGCGCTGCTGCCGCCACCCGCCATAAAGGTGAGCGTGCCGCCGGCCGCGCCGCCGATCCCGCCGGAAACCGGCGCATCCAGAAAACCGATCCCGCTCCGGGCCGCCTGCGCGGCCACAGCACGGGCCGAGGCCACATCCACGGTAGAACAATCGCACAGCACCGCGCCCTCGGTCATTACGGGCAGGATTTCCTCAGCGACGCTGCGCAGAATACTGCCGTTGGGAAGCATGGTGATCACCACCTCTGCTTGTCCGGCCGCAGCAGCCGCCGTTTCAGCCAGGATCACGCCTGCGGGAAGCTGGCCCGCAGGGTCGAATCCGGTCACCTGATGGTCAGCACCGGCCAGATTGGCTGCCATGGGACCGCCCATGTTGCCCAGTCCGATAAACCCGATTTTCATATCAGTGTTTCTCCTGTTCTATAATTCCTAGCTGCCAAGATCCGACAGCATCATTCCGGCATGTTCCTGGGGCCACTGCCGCCACTCCGGCGCGCCGGTCTTGTCAATCACCGCAGCCTGGACAGCGTTCAGAAAATCCGATTCAGAGATGCAGCGGTGGACAAATCGGAACTCAAGCCTGAGCGCCTGAGCTACGGAACTTCCGGCAGGCAGCTGGCCCAAAATACCCAAGGCGCAGGCCAGTGACAGCGGAGAGGCCCGGCGCATCATCTTTGCAGCCTGCCCTGCGAAATCACTTCCGGACACCTCAAGCGCGGCAAAGATGTCCTGTAGCCTGCCCCCCGAAAACACCTGTTCGATTTCCGTGATGTTCCCCGCCAGATAAGACGTTTCCAGCTCACGCGCATAAGTCTGGATCACCGCCGGATCACCGGTCTGCGCAATCAGCTCCTTCAAAGCAGGCCAATCGGCCTCGGGGATGCAGTGATCGGCGAACCCGGCAAAGAGCGCGTCAGCAGCATCCATCCGGTGACCGGTAAGCGACAGAAACCGGCCAGCACCGCGTGGCGCCTGCGCCAAAATTGCACTGCTGCCGACATCAGGCACCAGGCCGATACTGCATTCGGGCAAAGCGATCTGGCTGGTCAGGCCAACAACCCGGTACGGGACATGGCAGCCCAGGCCAACACCTCCCCCCATGGTAATCCCCTGCATAAAAGAGACTATGGGTTTGGGGTAATCCGCCAGCATCTGGTTCAGGCGGTACTCATCCCGCCAGAATTTGCGGACCCTGCCATGTTCCCCGTTTATGCCAGCCTCATAGAGGAATCGTATATCGCCGCCTGCGCAGAAGGCCTTGCTGCCCTCGGCATCGATCATGATGACCTCAACCTGCAGGTTTTCACGCCAGGCAAGCAGGATTTCTTTGATGACAAGACACATTTCGTGGCTCAAGGCATTCAGAGCATCCGCCCGGATCAACGTTATCCTTCCTGCTTTACCTGCCACGTGGGCTGCGACATGGTCCGGGCTTGGGGTTTCAAGCGTCTGCATCCGGTGCTTCCGCCTTCTTCCAGTATTCGTCGCGCAGCTTGCGCTTGTACAGTTTCCCGGTCGGCGAGCGCGGCAGTTCCTCGCGGAAGTCCACAGCCCTTGGACATTTGATCGCTGACAGATGGTCCCGGCAATAATTGATCAGCTGCTCTGCCAAAGCACCGCTTGGGGGTACACCAGGCGCCAGCTGCACCACGGCGCGCACTTCTTCGCCGAAATCCTCATTTGGCACGCCGACAACGGCTGCATCCAGAACGCTTTGGTGATTGAGCAGCAGATCCTCGGTTTCCTGCGGGTAGATATTCACCCCGCCCGAAATAATCACAAAGCTTTTGCGGTCGGTTAGAAAAAGAAACCCATCCCGGTCCACACGCCCGATATCCCCAAGGGTTGTCCAGCCCTGGGCGTTTCGGCTGGCCGCGGTTTTTCCAGGATCATTATGATATTCGAACTGGTGCCCGTTCTCGAAATAGACTTCGCCTTCGCTGCCCAGGGGCAGTTCATTACCCTCTTCATCGCAGATATGAATGACGCCCAGTTTTGCGCGCCCGACCGAGCCTTCATGCGCCAGCCATTCCTGCGTGTTCAGCGAGGTGAAACCGTTGTTTTCGGTACCCGCATAATATTCGTGAATAATCGGCCCCCACCATTGGATCATCTCATGTTTCACAGAGACCGGGCACGGGGCGGCTGCATGCACCGCCACTTCCATACTGGACATATCGTAGCTGCGCCGTACCTGCTCCGGCAGCTTCAGAAACCGCACAAACATTGTCGGCACCCACTGGCTGTGCGTGATCCGGTGCTGTTCAATCAGAGCAAGCGCTTGTTCTGCATCGAACTTTGACATGATAAACGCGCTCCCGCCCTGTTTGACGGTCACCATTGTGTGACGAAGGGGGGCCGCGTGGTACAGCGGTGCCGGACACAGGTAGCGGCTGTTTTCGCTGTAGCCAAACAGATCGCTGAGCAAGCGCATCAGCATCGTATCATCGGTCGGCGGGCTGTCCGGCCGCATCCATTTGATGCCTTTGGGAAACCCGGTCGTTCCCGAGGAATAGAGCATATCAAGCCCCTGCGCCTCATCGCTGATGGGGTGCTCAGGCTGGTTTGCAAGCTCTGCTGTCCAGGACCGGATGCCGGAGGGAGCCTCTCCCACCATGGCAACAGCAGCCCCGGTTCCATTCTGCAGGTCCGCCGCGATTTCGGAAAAACTGTCCGATGTAATCACCAGCCGGGCCGCACAGTCGCGGATGATATAGGTCAGCTCATCCGCCGTCAGATGTGTACTCACCGTGGTGTAATAAAGGCCCACCCGGTCTGCCGCAAAGCAGGTTTCCAGAAACTCCCTGCGGTTTTCCATCAGGATTACAATGTGATCGCCGCATTGCAGGCCATTGGCACGCAGCGCATGTGCCCCCTGGTTGGCGCGGTTTTCGAGCTGGCCAAAGCTCACGTTTTCGCCTGTTGAGCACATGTGAAAGGCCAGCCGGTCCGGGTCGGAGTCTGCGAGCCTCCGGGATTTGATTACCTGAAATGTTTTCATGGTTCAGAACTTGATCATGGTTTTTCCAAGCCCTGTGCCGCTGCGAACGTGTTCCAAAGCGGGCTTCAGGTCCTGAAAGTCAAATGTTTCGCCGATGACAGGGTGGATCTGATGCATTTTCATTGCCTTCAGCATGGCTTCAAAGCCGTCCCGATGGCCGACAGTCACCCCTTGAAGGCGCAGTTGCCGGGCGACCACAGGCCCAAGGGACGCATTCATCGCTAGACCTGACAGAACGCCAATCATGCAGATCGTGCCGCCAGGCCGGATTGCCCGCAGCGACAGGGGCAAGGTTTTTTCTCCGCCCAGCTCGACAATATAGTCAAAACCGCCGCGGTCCTGGGTAATGGGACGGCTGGCCTTGGCCCAATCCGGGGTTGTGGCATAATTGATCAGATGATCCGCCCCGAGCTTACGCGCAAATTCCAGTTTCTCATCTGAAGACGAAATCATCGTGACCTCGGCCCCATGAGCCTTGGCAAACTGCAAAGCGGCCAAGGCGACCCCGCCGGTTCCCTGAATAAGCACTTTATCCCCGGCTGACATGCCGCCAACTGTGTTCACGGCACTCCAGGCCGTCAGCCCGGCGCAGGGAAGCGTCGCCGCTTCTGCATCGGTCAGATACTCCGGGACTCGAACCACGCCCTCTTGCGACAGGCAAACATAGTCCGCCATGACGCCGTCCAGAGGCGCCCCCAGAGCAGAGCCGAACCGCTCAGGCGAAGGCACGCCTGATGTCCAGTTCTGAAAATAGGTCGGGCACACGCGGTCCCCCTCTTGGACACGGGTCACGCCTGCGCCCGTTTCGGCAACCACACCAACGCCATCGGACACCGGAATCAAAGGCAGTTCGCCTGTTGCCCGGCCATATCCACGCTCCGGTACAATCAGATCCCTGGCGTTCAGGGACGCCATGCGCATCTTGATAAGCACCTCGCCCTTTCCAGGCTTGGGAACCTCCCGGGTGCCTTGCTGAAGATTGTCAAAGCTCCAGCCGTCTTTGATTTCGAAAACACGCATACTCATGGTCAGGACCTCTTGTGCAAGGAAGCATGGCGCGACAGTTTAGCGACGCGCTCCAGCAGCATTTCGGTAGAGCCGTCGACAAGACCGGCTATCTGGGCGGCTCCGACATGACGGGCAAAGGGGTGTTCAGGATTGAGGCCTTCTGCCCCCATCGCGTGAAGCATTGCGGGCAGATGCGTCTTGCAGGCCTGCACCGCGAAAATCTTGGCTTGCGCTGAAATGAGCTGCGCATCAGATCCAGCATCAATCGCGGCGGCGGCCTGGGCTGCCAGCCCCTGGGCTGCAGCCAGTGTGGTTTCGGCTTCTGCAACCTGCAGCCGCCACATCTGGTGTTCTGCCAGAGCCCGTCCGAAACTGCTGCGGGATTTCCCGTAACCGGAGACGATCTCAAGCGCGCTATCCAGCATGCCGCAGCACATGGCCGCAACATAAGCCCGGGCACCATTGAGCTCGGCCATGATCGCGCGGAAGGCTTCTCCAGGTGCCACTAGCAGGTTTTCTTCAGGCAAATGCAGACAAGACATGCGAAAGCCGCCGGTGCCGGTGCTGGACTGCGCAAAGTCGGATCTGATTGAGCTGCGGCGGCATTCCGGTGCGGTCAAATCCACCAGGAAAGCACCGATTGTCCGGCTTGTGGAAACATCCCCGCATTGGGCATATACGATCGCAGTGGAGGCATTGCGGGCATTTGTGATCCAGCTCTTTTCACCATCCAGAACCCAGCCACCGGCAGATTTGACGGCGCGGGTCTGCATTGCGGCAACATCAGATCCTGCCTGCGGCTCAGTCAATGCGGTGCAGGCGTGTGCCTGCCCCCACAAAAGTGCTGGAAGATGTTTCTTTTTCAGTGCCGTGCTGCCGTGGGCGGCAAGTTTTGCAGCCACATTGTGAGTGTTCACAAGTGACATAGCCAATCCGAAATCAGCAGCGGCCAGCGCCTGGCAGGCTGCGGCTTTGAGCGAAAAACTCGCCCCAAGCCCTCCGTCTTCAGCCGGCACCTGCAGCCGGAACAATCCAAGCTCCGCCGCTGCCGCCATGATTTGCGGTTCGGGGGATTGCCCCCGCGTCCAGGAGGCCGCGGCTGGTGCGACCGCCTCCCGGGCAAAGCTCTGCACAAGCTCCAGATGCTTCTGTTCTTCTGGCGACAGCGTAATCATGCGTTGCGGCCCAGTTTCTTGCGGAGGTCACTGACAAGGCCGACAATGCCGCGCGGCATGAAAATCACCGCCAGAACCAGGATCAAGCCATAGAGTATCAGCCGGAAACTGTCTGCGAACCGGAG
>CAXQAV010000370.1:0-4701 GCA_964221795.1 Luminiphilus sp.
ACCCGACCGAGTTCGCAGACATCAACTTCACCCTCAGGCGCGGGGAGATCCTCGGCTTTTATGGTTTGGTCGGCGCGGGGCGCTCCGAAGTTATGCAGGCGCTTTTCGGCGTCACGCAACCTTCCAAGGGCGTTATGCAGATTGATGGGCAAATTAAGGTGATCCGCTCTCCTGCCGAGGCGATCAAGGCGGGCATCGTCTATGTCCCCGAAGACCGTGGCAAGCAAGGTGCGGTTATTGGCCTGCCGATTTTTCAAAACGTGACGCTGCCCTCTCTAGGGCAGACTTCCCGCAATGGTTTCTTGCGGCTCAGCGAGGAATTCGCACTGGCACGCTCTTACACGGAACGGCTCGACCTTCGGGCAGCCGCGCTTGATCAGGACGTCGGCAACCTGTCGGGTGGCAACCAGCAAAAGGTGGTTATCGCCAAGTGGTTGGCGACCAAACCACGCGTGATCATCCTCGACGAGCCGACCAAGGGCATCGACATTGGCTCCAAGGCAGCCGTGCATGCGTTCATGGCGGAACTTGCCGCCGAGGGGCTGTCGGTGATCATGGTAAGCTCGGAAATCCCTGAGGTTTTAGGCATGTCCGACCGCGTCATTGTTATGCGGGAAGGACTGATCGCCGCCGAGCTGGAAGGCGACGCCCTGACACCTGAAACACTTGTCCGCCACGCAGCGGGGATCGGAGCTTCCGCATGAACCTGTTCAAGTCACGCGAAACCCTGCTCGGCGGCGCCATCCTTCTGCTGCTGGCTCTGATCGCCAGCCGCTTTCCGGGCTTCGTCGCGCCCGACAACCTGGCTCGGGTGTTCACCGATACCTCGCCGCTTCTGATCCTCGCGCTGGGTCAGACGGTGGTGATCCTCTCCCGCTGTATCGATCTGTCGGTGGCGGCAAACCTCGCACTGACAGGCATGGTCTGCGCCATGCTGAACGCGGCCATGCCCGGCCTGCCGGTGGTGGTGATCCTGTTGGTCGCGGTCACCTTGGGAGCTGTGATGGGGATGGTGAACGGTTTGCTGGTCTGGAAGCTGTCGATCCCGTCCATTGTGGTGACCCTCGGCACTATGACGATCTACCGTGGGATCATCTTCCTGATCTCGGACGGAGCCTGGGTGAACGCGCACGAGATGAGCGGCGCCTTCACCGGTTTTCCGCGCGCACAAATCCTCGGCCTGTCGGTGCTGGCCTGGTTCGGCATCCTCGCAGCCGTCGCCATGATTGTGACAATCGCCCGGACCCCGCTGGGTCGCGCGTTCTACGCGGTGGGCGGTAATCCGCACGCTGCCGTATACGCCGGGATCAGCGTCGGCAAGACACAGTTCTGGGCCTTCATACTGTCGGGCGCGCTGGCGGGACTGTGCGGCTACCTCTGGGTCGCGCGCTATGCCGTGGCTTATGTGGACATTGCCGGGGGATTTGAGCTGGAGGTCGTCGCCGCCTGCGTGATCGGGGGCATCTCAATCGCCGGAGGCGCGGGGACGATCCTCGGTACCATCCTCGGCGCGCTCTTCCTTGGCATCGTCAAAAACGCCCTGCCGGTCATCGATGTCTCACCCTTCTGGCAGATGGCCATCTCGGGCACCGCGATCATCATCGCCGTCACGCTGAACAATCGCAACGCCAAGAGCAAGGGCCGTATTATCCTGCGCAAGGCGCAGGAGCAGACTGAAGGAGCCACCGCATGAGCGACACAAACCTCACCCCGCGCAGCATCCCCGACCGACTGCAAAGTCCCGCCGCCCGTATTCTCGGTTCCTGGGAGCTTCTCCTGCTAGTAGTGGCCGTGGCGATCTTCATCGCCAATACGATGGCATCGCCGTACTTCCTGAACGCTTGGAACCTCAGCGATGCAACTTTCAATTTCACCGAGAAGGCAATGATCGCCTTTGCCATGGCTTTGCTGATCATCTCAGGCGAGATCGACCTGAGTGTCGCGGCCATCATCGCGCTGACTTCAACAGCCATGGGCGCGGCGGCCTCGATCGGTGTCGGCACACCGGGTCTGGTGGCCACCGGGCTGGCGACCGGCCTTCTCTGCGGCGCATTCAACGGTGTGCTCGTCACCCGTATGGGCCTGCCCTCTATCGTCGTAACCATCGGCACCATGAGCTTGTTCCGCGGTATTTCCTTTATCGTCTTGGGCGACGGGGCCTACCGCGACTACCCGTCAGACTTTTCCTATTTCGGGCAGGGCTACGTGTTCTGGGTCATCTCTTTCGAGTTCTTCCTGTTTACTATGCTGGCGGTTGCCTACTACGTCCTGCTTCATCGAACCAACTTCGGCCGCACTGTTTACGCCGTTGGCAACAACCCGACGGCGGCGCAGTTCTCGGGCATTCGGGTCGACCGGGTGAAATTCATCCTCTTCCTGCTCACGGGGCTCATGTCCGGCGTTGCGGCGATCTGCCTGACCTCGCGGCTCGGCTCGACCCGACCTTCGATTGGCACCGGTTGGGAACTGGAGGTCATCACAATGGTTGTGCTCGGCGGCGTGTCGATCCTCGGCGGCGCGGGCTCCATCCCCGGCGTGGTCATCGCGGCCTTCGTCATGGGGCTGGTGACCTTCGGCCTCGGCCTGCTGAACGTACCGGGCATCGTCATGTCAATTTTCATCGGGCTGATGCTGATTGGGGTGATCACACTGCCGCGGCTGTGGAAGATGTGGAGGGAATGATGCAAAAACACGCCTTCACGATGCAGCTACACCCTGGGCAAGCCGAGGAGTACAAACGCCGCCACGACGAAATCTGGCCGGAGCTAGTACAGCTCTTGAAGGAGGCCGGCGTCTCGGACTACTCGATCCACCTCGACCCGGAGACACATACCCTGTTTGGCGTACTCCGGCGTACCGATGATCACACGATGGACGACCTCTCAGGATCCGAGATCATGCAACGCTGGTGGGCACACATGGCCGACATAATGGAGACCCACACCAATAACGAGCCGCTGACGAGGACGCTTCAGCCAGTGTTTTACCTGCCATGAAGGTCGCTGTTCTCGACATTGGAAAAACGAATGTCAAGGTGGCGCTGGTCGACATGGAAAGCATGGCCGAGATCGCCGTCCTTACGCGCCCCAACCGGGTTAGGGAAGGGCCACCTTATCCGCATTTCGACATCGACGGGATCTGGGATTTTTTCCTCGACGGCTTGCGCCGAATGCATGCCGAGCACGGCGTGGATGAGATCAGTGTCACCACGCACGGGGCCTGCTTCGTTCTGCTGGACGAGGCGGGCGGGCTGGCCTGCCCAGTGCTGGACTACGAGCACGACGGGCCGGATACGCTGGCCCAAGAGTATGACGCCATCCGCTGCGCCTTTGAGGACACCGGCGCCCCACGGCTCCCCATGGGGCTGAACGTCGGCGCGCAGCTTCACTGGCTGGTGGAGACCTTCCCCGACCTGAGGGAGCGGACCGTGCAAGTTGCGAGCTATCCCCAGTACTGGTCCGGGCGACTCACGGGGCGCTTCGCCACTGAACCGACATCGCTGGGCTGCCACACAGACCTCTGGCTACCCAGGGAGGGGCGGTTCTCGGATCTGCCGGAGCGGCTCGGTCTGACCATGGCGCCGCTCGCCGCTGCAAACGACATCGCGGGCGGGGTCACGGCAGATGTCGCGTCGATCACCGGGCTGCCCGCCGGAACGAAGGTCCGTTCCGGCATCCACGACAGCAACGCATCCCTTCTGCCTTATCTGCACAGGATGCCGGGCGCCTTCTCCGTCGTGTCGACCGGAACTTGGGTGATATGCATGAGCGTGAATGGCGAGGCGGCCGCCTTGGATCCGGCGCGCGACACGCTAATGAACGTCAATGCACTGGGCAATCCGGTGCCTTCGGCTCGGTTCATGGGGGGGCGCGAATACGAACGCATAAAACCGGAGACGTCGGCTCCAATACCCGCGGACATCGACCAGGTTCTAGACGGGCGGAAGGCCCTTTATCCAGCAATAGAAACCGGTTCGGGGCCGTTCGGCGGCTGCGCAGGCGGTTGGAGCGATGACACGATGACCCCGGGCCAAAAGGGGGCGGCGCTCTCCCTGTACCTTGCCCAGATGACGGCAACCTGTCTCGATTTGATCGGCGCACGTGGACCAGTCATTGTCGAGGGTCCATTTGCACAAAACGAGCTCTACCTCGACATGCTGGCGGTGCAGATCGATCGAAAAGTCCTCATTTCGAACACGGCCACCGGAACCAGCATGGGCGCATCCATGCTATGTGCGCCTTGTGCAGGTTCGGAGCTTCACCTTTCCGAACGACACACTCCTCGGGGCGCCCCGCGCCTTTCCGCCTACGGCATGAATTGGAAGCGCGTCGTTAAGGACCGCAACACCGTGGTGGCCATAGACGAGAAGCCGATCCAATGAAATCTGATACAACATTGCACTTACGCTGGGTGCAATGAAGGTACCGTTTCAGGATTGCTCTGCTCCCTGAAAACTGGATCGTTCGGAGCTGGAGTTTTCGGCTAAGTTTTCTTGGCCGGGAGAGCAGCGGAATGATATGAAGGCATCGAAATTCACGGAGGCGCAAAAGGCGTTCATCCTTAAAACAGGGCGCGCAAGGAACCCCGGGCGTGGAGTTCTGCCGCAAGGCTGGGATCAGCCAGGCGACCTACTTTAACTGGACGAAGAAGTACGGTGGCCTGCTGTCGGACGAGATGCGCCGCCTGAAGGCGCTGGTAGAC
>CAXQAV010000371.1:0-3004 GCA_964221795.1 Luminiphilus sp.
TCCCGTGGTGGGTGGGGCATCCTGTTCAGTCGGGTTAAAACCCCGCAGCCGCAGGGTCGTGCATTCGATCAGCGCGAGATAGGCGGATTCCTTGACCCCGTCAACCCGCTTTGCATGCGAGAATCGCTGGAAAGTCACAACCAGTCATGATGCCCGGCGTTGGCAGCGTCGATCCCTTACAAAAGCCGGTTGCGCAAGGGGGCAAGGACGCCTTCGGCGGCAGCGGCAGGTGTGCGTTTTCCCGACTCAACATCTGCTTCGGCTGCTGCAATGGCCGCCGCAGTCTGCGGGTCGCTTTGTAATAACTGCAGCAGCCCTTGCCGCACATCCTCGGCAAACCAATAGCCCGCCTGTGCCTCTCGGGTTGCGGCCCATACACCGTGGTCGCGGCGCCAGTCAATCAGCGCCTCCATCTCGGCCCATGCGGTCGCAAGACCCTCTGCCTCAAGCGCCGAGATTGTCAGGGCCTTGGGGAAACCCTCAGGGTCCTGCGGACGTTTGCGCAGAAGGCGCAAAGCACCCGCGTAATCTGCGCAGGTGCGCATGGCCTGCGCCTTGAGATCACCGTCTGCCTTGTTCACCAGAATGATGTCGGCCATCTCCATGATGCCGCGCTTGACGCCCTGCAACTCGTCACCTCCGGCGGGTGCCAGAAGCAGGATAAAGAGATCGGCCATCTGGGCGACCACGGTTTCGGACTGCCCCACGCCTACGGTCTCGATCAGGACAATGTCAAAACCAGCCGCCTCACATAGCGCCACCGCCTCGCGCGAGCGGCGGGCCACACCACCCAGTTGCGACTGGCTGGGCGAAGGGCGGATAAAGGCATTGGGGTCACGGGCCAGTTGATCCATGCGGGTCTTGTCACCAAGGATCGACCCGCCCGAGCGTGCCGACGACGGATCAACCGCCAGCACCGCGACACGCTTGCCCATGCCGGTCAGCATCAGGCCGAAACTTTCGATAAAGGTCGACTTGCCGACCCCCGGCGTGCCCGACAGCCCGATCCGCAAAGCCTGTTTGCCGGTGCCAAGCGCTTCCAGCAGTTCCAGCGCCTGCGCGCGATGGTCCGCGCGCCCGCTTTCCACAAGCGTGATCGCCCGCGCCAGCGCGCGGCGTTCACCTTTGCGGATCGCTTCGGCGAGGGCAGGGAGATCGGGTGTCTTGCTCATGCCCCCTTCTTACGTGGCGTTCAGGAAAGGTCCAGCATTTCAGCAACCCATGCCGGCACCACCTCGGAGGCCGGACCATGGCGATGGGCGTCGAAGGCATTGGCACGGGTCGAGGGTTCGAGATTGATTTCCAGCGTGTCGCCGCGGGCCAGTTCCACCAGTCCCGCCGCGGGATAGACCTCGGCAGAGGTGCCGATGGCGACAAAGAGGTCGGCCCGTTCCACGGCTTTGACGAGGTCGTCCATGTGGTAGGGTATCTCGCCGAACCAGACCACGTCGGGGCGGGTCGCCGGTGCGGCGCAATTAGGGCAGGTGTCCTGAGGTCGCATGATGGCTGGTGCGTCCCAGCGGTGATCACAGGCCGCACAAAGCCCGCGCATCAACTCGCCATGCATATGGATCGCGCGGGTCGATCCGGCGCGCTCGTGCAGGTCGTCGATGTTCTGGGTGATCAGGGTCAGGTCGTGGTGGCTGCGTTCCAGTGCGGCAAGGGCGACGTGGGCGGCATTGGGGCTCGCCTCCAGCGCATTCTTGCGGCGGGCATCGTAGAAATCATGCACCAACACGGGATTGCGGGCAAAACCCTCGGGCGTTGCGACCTCCTGCAGATCATATCTGGTCCAAAGCCCGTCCTTGTCCCGGAACGTCCCCAGCCCGCTTTCCGCCGAGACACCGGCCCCTGTGAGAATGGCAATCTTCATGGCGTGCAGTTGAGCGCCCTGCAAAGCCGGACGCAAGTGCGGGCGACTGGCCTTTGCAGCAAAACTGACCGATTGTGGCGCAAAGATCTGGAGATCCCTGATGCGCGTCCTCTTCGTCTGCCTTGGCAATATCTGCCGCTCACCTGCGGCCGAAGGGGTAATGCGCGCGCTTGCGCCTGATTGGGAGATCGACAGCGCAGGCACCGGCGGCTGGTATGTGGGCGATCCGCCCTATGGCCCGATGCAGGCTGCGGCGGGGGCACGCGGGATTGAACTGGGCGGTCTGCGGGCGCGGCAGTTCACGCGGGCCGATTTCGACCGCTTTGACCTGATCGTGGCGATGGACCGCCATAACAAGGCCGATATTGAGCGGCTCCGGCCAGCAGGCAACACCACGCCGGTGCGCCTGATGATCGACGGTGACGTGCCCGACCCTTATTACACGCGGGATTTTGACGGTGCGCTGGATCTTATCGCTGAAGGAGCGGCTATTCTACTGGCTGACAGATCTGGGTCGCCAGATCGGTAAAGGCGCGGTAGCGGCCCCAGAACAGCTCGTCGCGGATACTGTCGGACTGGCGGGTGTCCTGCGCAAGCTGCGGATCGGCAAAGAAACTGGCCGCGCGGCTCTGGTCGCTTTCCGAAAGAGTCTGGTTGGCAACCTGCTGGACGCAGGAACACAGCTCGGGTGAGGCCGCGCGCCGGTCGGCGGCAATACAGGCATCCGAAATCGCTCCGCCCACATAGCGCCCGCCGCCGTCACAGGCAGCAGCCGATGCCAAAGCACCTGCCATCAAGAGATATCGCATTGCACGTCATCCTCTGCTCGGCCCCTGCGTTTCCCGCAGGTGGTCATAAGGTTGCGCCCCCGTTGCACCCGATTATGACGGAGCGGGAAAACTCTTGCAAATGACGATTGTGCCATTGCACGACGACAGGCGCAGAAAGACCGTGCGCGGCGCTCACCATCCCGCTTGACCGCCCCCCAAATCCACTCCATATCCCAGCCATGACAGAGCTTTCTCATATCCGTAACTTCTCGATCGTGGCGCACATCGACCATGGGAAATCCACCCTTGCCGACCGCCTGATCCAGTCGACCAACACCGTCTCCGAACGCGAGATGAAAGA
>CAXQAV010000372.1:0-2120 GCA_964221795.1 Luminiphilus sp.
ACCAGATGACCGAAAAGCTGACGAGCAGATAGCTCAGCCCTGCCGCATCGCGCATTCTGTCCAGCAAGGCGGGGTCGGTGCCCTCTGGCATCAGGTCGAGCATCAGACGGACAGGAAAATAGGGAAAATCAATCGCAAGCCCGATCTGCGTGCCGCTGTTCTCGAAGAAAGTGGAAATCGACGTCGGCTCTTGCGCGCCGCGAAAGATCACGGAGAGCGACAGGACGGTCGCAAACAGCGCGGCAAAGCGGACACGGTTGAACGGAGGGGCATCCCGGAATTCGACCAGACTGGGACTCGAGACCGAATGCTCGACAATTGTGAACAGTGCCGCAAAGACCGCAGCCAGTGCGATGATGGTCGTGCTGTCATCTGTCTTGTTGGGCAACAGCGCGTAGGGCATGACGACCAGCATCACGACAAGGGCGGCTCTTACAACTGCTCCCGGCAAGCGAAACAGCACGGTTTCATCCCTTTCACCCGGCAACACATACCCGGGGTCGTTTGCACCAGCGGCCTACCCTGCCGCACCTCGATCTGGAGCCATGCTGCCGCGACGAGAGATGGTTCGGCAACGGTGCCAGACGAATAATTCAACCAATACCCCGATTTCAGCCTAGAGTGGTGCGTGAATGCAACCGAAATCCACGTTAAACTTACGTTCACCGCAGATTTTTCCCGAATATGCAAAAAAGCCGCGCTGAGGCGCGGCTTTTTGAGTGTGTTTATGGCACTTTAGACCCAAGGACGCTCGGCTGCTGCCTTCGCCTCGAAGCTGTCGATGGCCGTCGCCTTTTACATTGTCAGGCCGATGTCGTCGAGGCCGTTCATCAGACAGTGCTTCTTGAAGGGATCCACGTCGAAGGTGAAGACTTCGCCATCGGACGAGGTGATCGTCTGCGCTTCCAGATCAACCTCGATCCGCGCGTTGGCACCCTTTTCGGCGTCCTTCATCAGGATGTCGACCTGCTCTTGCGGCAGCGCGATCGGCAGGATGCCGTTCTTGAAGCAGTTGTTGTAGAAGATATCGGCAAAGCTGGGTGCGATCACGCAGGTGATGCCAAAGTCGGCAATCGCCCAAGGCGCGTGTTCACGGCTGGAGCCGCAGCCGAAGTTGTCACCAGCAACCAGAATTTGTGCCTCGCGGTACTGCGGCTGGTTCAGCACGAAATCAGGGATTTCGTTGCCTTCCTGATCAAAGCGCATCTCATCAAAGAGGTTCGCCCCCAGACCGGACCGTTTGATCGTCTTCAGGAACTGCTTGGGGATGATCATATCGGTGTCGATATTGACCAGCGGCAGCGGGGCGGCGATGCCGCTCAGTTTGGTAAAGACTTTCATTACATCAGCTCCCGTACGTCGGTCAGTTTGCCGGTGATCGCGGCGGCGGCGGCCATCGCGGGTGACATCAGGTGGGTGCGGCCACCACGGCCCTGACGCCCTTCGAAGTTGCGGTTCGAGGTGGCGGCACAGCGCTCACCGGGAGCCAACTGATCTGGGTTCATCGCCAGACACATCGAGCACCCGGCCAGACGCCAATCAAAACCGGCGTCGATAAAGATCTGGGCCAGACCCTCTTCTTCCGCCTGTGCGCGCACCAGACCCGAGCCGGGCACGACCATCGCACGTTTGACGGCGATTTTCTTGCCTTTGAGGATTTCGGCTGCGGCGCGCAGGTCTTCGATCCGGCCATTCGTGCAGGAACCGATAAAGACGGTGTCGATCTCGATGTCCTTGAGCGGCGTGCCGGGCTTGAGGCCCATGTAGTCCAGCGAGCGCTGGGCCGCACCGACCTTGCCACCTGTGAAGTCTTCGGCGGCAGGGACATTCGCCGTGATCGGCAGCACGTCCTCGGGCGAGGTGCCCCAAGTGACGACGGGAGCGATATCCTCGCCCTTGATGGTGACGACCTTGTCGAAATGCGCGCCTTCGTCGGTGTCTAGCGTTTTCCAATAGGCGACAGCAGCCTCCCAAGCGGCACCCTTTGGCGCGTGCGGACGGCCCTTGCAGTATTCAAAGGTCTTTTCGTCAGGCGCGATCAGACCGGCGCGCGCGCCGCCTTCGATCGCCATATTGCAGACGGTCATACGGCCTTCCATCGACAGATCACGGATCGCCTC
>CAXQAV010000373.1:0-10438 GCA_964221795.1 Luminiphilus sp.
AGATGGCATA
Organism: Luminiphilus sp.; assembly: GCA_964221795.1. Taxonomy (GTDB): domain Bacteria; phylum Pseudomonadota; class Alphaproteobacteria; order Rhodobacterales; family Rhodobacteraceae; genus Yoonia. Next base: position 11 of record CAXQAV010000373.1, read on the forward strand.
TACATCCGCCAACCAGTTGGAACTTTTGCAGACCGCCGAAGCGGTGGCCCGCGAAAAGAACATCGACCCAAGCCTTGTTGTCGAAGCGATGGAAGAATCGCTCGCCCGTGCGGCCAAGTCGCGCTACGGCGCCGAGATGGACATCCGCGTGTCGATCGACCGCAAGACCGGTCGTGCGACCTTTACCCGCGTCCGCACTGTTGTGGACGAGGAAGAGCTCGAGAACTATCAGGCGGAGTTCACGTCCCAGCAGGCAAAAGCCTACTTCGAGCAGCCCAAGGCAGGTTCCTACTGGCTGCGCGAAGGTGCGGTCGTGACCGACTTCTCAGGCAACCCAGAGGTCGGTGACACTTTCGTCGAAGAGGTCCCGCCTGTGGAACTGGGCCGCATTGCTGCCCAGTCGGCCAAGCAGGTCATCCTGCAGAAGGTCCGCGAAGCCGAGCGTGACAAGCAGTACGAAGAATTCAAGGATCGTGCAGGCACCATCATCAACGCGCTGGTCAAGCGCGAGGAATACGGCAACGTCATCGTAGACGTAGGTGCCGGCGAAGCTGTACTGCGTCGCAACGAAAAGATCGGCCGCGAGGCATACCGCCCGAACGACCGTATCCGTTGCTACATCAAGGATGTCCGTCGCGAACAGCGTGGCCCTCAGATCTTCCTGAGCCGGACTGCGCCCGAATTCATGGCCGAGCTTTTCAAGATGGAAGTGCCCGAAATCTATGAAGGCATCATCGAGATCAAAGCTGTCGCCCGTGACCCCGGCTCGCGCGCCAAGATCGCTGTTATCTCTTACGACGGTTCGATCGACCCTGTCGGTGCCTGCGTTGGTATGCGTGGTTCCCGCGTGCAGGCCGTCGTGAACGAACTGCAGGGCGAGAAGATCGACATCATTCCTTGGAATGAAGATATGCCGACCTTCCTTGTGAACGCGCTGCAGCCCGCAGAGGTTTCCAAAGTGGTTCTGGACGAAGAAGCCGGCAAGATCGAAGTTGTCGTCCCTGACGAGCAGCTTTCGCTCGCGATTGGCCGCCGTGGCCAGAACGTGCGTCTGGCGTCGCAGCTGACCGGCCTCGACATCGACATCCTGACTGAGGAAGAAGAGAGCAAGCGCCGTCAGGCCGAGTTCGAGCAGCGTACCAAGCTGTTCATGGATACGCTCGACCTCGACGAATTCTTTGCCCAGCTTCTGGTTTCCGAAGGCTTCACCAGCCTTGAAGAAGTCGCCTACGTCGAGATCGACGAACTGCTGGTCATCGAAGGTGTTGACGAAGATACCGCCAACGAACTGCAAGCCCGTGCCCGCGACTATCTGGAAGCCGAAGCTGCCAAGGCAATGGAAGCAGCCCGCGCTCTGGGTGTCGAAGACAGCCTTGTAAACTTCGAGGGCCTGACACCACAAATGCTCGAAGCGCTGGGCACGGATGGCGTCAATACACTGGAAGACTTTGCAACCTGCGCCGACTGGGAACTGGCCGGCGGATGGACCACCGTCAACGGCGAACGCGTGAAAGACGAAGGCGTGCTGGAATCCTTTGATGTTTCGCTGGAAGAGGCACAGGACATGATCATGACCGCCCGCGTGATGCTGGGTTGGGTTGATCCTGCCGACCTCGCAGCCGAGGCAGAGGAAGGTGACCTTGCCGAGGAGGACGAGGTCTGATCTCAGGCCTCGCGGAGGGCTGGGATATGGCGCGTGGTGGCCAGACAAAAGATCGGGACGATGCAGAACGCAAATGCATCGTCACCGGTGAAGTACAGCCCAAGGTTGGCCTGATCCGTTTTGTGATCGGGCCGGACAATCAGGTTGTGCCTGATATTCTGGGCAAGCTGCCCGGACGCGGCATGTATGTAACTGCAGACCGCGCTGCCATTGAAGCGGCAGGTAAGGGCCAGTTTTCGCGGTCGGCCAAACAGCCTGTCACCGTGGCTGATGGCCTTGCCGACGAGGTCGAGCGCCAGCTCGCCCGCCGCGTTGTCGATCTGATCGCTTTGGCCCGCAAGGCGGGTCGCGCGGTTTGCGGTTTTGAAAAGGTAAAGGGCTGGCTTGCCGGTGGCGAGCGTGTCCGTGTTCTGGTGCAGGCCTCAGACGGGTCTGAGCGGGGCAAAACGAAACTATGGACGCCCGAAGGGGCCCGTTATTTCGGCTGTCTGACAGCGCAGGAATTGGGTTTGGCATTTGGGCGGCAAAGTGTGATACATGGCGCGCTTGCGGCTGGTGGACTCAGTGATCGTGTAGTAGAGGAAGCCACAAAGCTACGCGGGTTGCGCGAAGGCAACGGAGGCAATGCGGCCTCCGGGAAGGAAAAGAAAGCTAGATGAGCGATAACGACGGTAAGAAGAAACTCGGCCTTGGTGGTTCACGCCCTTCGAACGTGAAGCAGAGCTTCAGCCATGGGCGGACCAAGAACGTCGTGGTGGAAACCAAGCGCAAGCGCGTTGTGGTGCCCAAACCTGGTGCAGCCAAAGCAGCAACAGGCGCGGATGCGCCAAAATCGGCTCCGGCTGGCGGTGATCCATCAAAGCGTCCAGCCGGTATCTCGGATGCTGAACTCGAACGCCGCATGAAAGCGCTCGCGATGGCCAAAGCCCGCGAGGCAGAAGAAGCTGCCAAGCGCGAAGCCGAGGAAAAGGAACGCGCCGCCGAGCGCGAGGCACGCCGTGCCGAACAGGAAGCCAAAGAGGCCGAAGATCGTGAACGCGAAGAGCGCGCCCGTGCCAAGGCCGAAGAAGAAGAGCGCAAGCGTAAGCAGGAAGAGCGTGCCAAGGCAGCTGCTGCTGCTGCACCTGAGCCCGGTTCGGCTCCTGAGGAACCTGCGGCCGGTCGCGTGCCTTCGGGCCCCCGCAAGGTGGACCGCGAAGTCGACCGTGACCGCGGTGGCAAGTCCAAGCCAAGCCGTGGTGCTGACGATGGCCGTCGCTCCGGCAAGCTGACACTGAATGATGCGCTCACCGGCCGCGAAGGTGGCCGCCAGCGTTCGATGGCCGCAATGAAGCGCAAGCAGGATCGCGCCCGCGCGAAAGCGATGGGTCAGACGGCCGAGCGTGAAAAGGTCTACCGCGAAGTATCGGTTCCCGAGGCGATCACCGTTTCGGAACTGGCCAACCGGATGACCGAACGTGTGGCTGATGTTGTGAAGGCCCTGATGACCAACGGCATCATGGCAACACAGAACCAGACCATCGATCAGGACACCGCCGAACTCATCGTCGAGGAATTCGGCCATACTGTGGTCCGTGTCTCAGACTCTGACGTTGAAGACGTAATCCAGCAGGTTGAAGACAAGCCAGAAGACCTCAAGCCGCGTCCGCCGATCGTCACGATCATGGGCCACGTTGACCACGGCAAGACATCGCTGCTCGACGCGATCCGCAACGCCAAGGTTGTGGCCAGCGAGGCAGGCGGGATCACCCAGCACATCGGTGCCTATCAGGTCCAGACCGACAGCGGTTCCGTGCTGACATTCCTTGATACACCGGGCCACGCAGCCTTTACCTCGATGCGTTCGCGCGGCGCGCAGGTGACGGATATTGTTGTTCTTGTGGTGGCCGCTGACGATGCGGTCATGCCGCAGACAATCGAAGCGATCAACCACGCGAAAGCGGCCAAAGTGCCGATGATCGTGGCGATCAACAAGATCGACAAGCCAGACGCCAACCCTGACAAAGTGCGGACAGGCCTGCTCCAGCACGAAGTCATCGTGGAAAAGATGTCGGGCGATGTGCAGGACGTTGAAGTGTCTGCGATCACCGGCCAAGGTCTGGATGAACTGCTTGACGCCATCGCGCTGCAGGCCGAAATCCTCGAACTCAAGGCCAACCCCGACCGCGCCGCCGAAGGCGCCGTGATCGAGGCGCAGCTTGACGTGGGCCGCGGCCCTGTGGCGACTGTTCTGGTCCGTCACGGCACCCTGCGTCAGGGCGATATCTTTGTTGTGGGCGAGCAGTACGGCAAGGTCCGTGCGCTGATCAACGACAAGGGCGAGCGTGTGAAAGAGGCTGGACCATCCGTCCCTGTCGAGGTGCTGGGTCTGAACGGCACGCCTGAGGCAGGCGACGTTCTGAACGTGGTCGAAACCGACGCACAGGCCCGTGAAATCGCTGAATACCGTGAAAACGCGGCCAAGGAAAAGCGCGCGGCGGCTGGTGCTGCGACAACCCTTGAACAGCTGATGGCGAATGCCAAGGCGAACGAAAACGTCAGCGAGCTGCCCATCGTGGTCAAGGCCGACGTGCAGGGTTCTGCCGAAGCGATCGTTCAGGCGATGGAAAAGATCGGTAACGACGAAGTCCGTGTGCGGGTTCTGCACTCTGGCGTCGGCGCGATCACCGAGACAGACATCGGCCTCGCCGAAGCCTCGGGCGCGCCGGTCATGGGCTTCAACGTCCGTGCCAATGCAACTGCGCGCAACACTGCGAACCAGAAGGGCGTCGAGATCCGCTATTACTCGGTAATCTATGACCTCGTGGACGACGTGAAGAAGGCGGCCTCGGGCCTGCTCTCTGCCGAGATCCGCGAAAAGTTCATCGGCTATGCCAACATCAAGGAGGTCTTCAAGGTCTCCAACGTGGGCAAAGTTGCTGGTTGTATTGTCACCGAAGGTGTGGCGCGTCGCTCTGCCGGTGTGCGTCTGCTGCGTGACAACGTGGTTATCCACGAAGGGACGCTGAAGACACTGAAGCGCTTCAAGGACGAAGTGGCAGAGGTCCAGTCGGGTCAGGAATGCGGTATGGCGTTCGAGAATTACGACGATATCCGCCCTGGCGACGTGATCGAAATCTTCGAGCGTGAAGAAGTCGAACGCGCACTCTGATCAAGGCGTCAAATGCATAGAAAAGCGGCCCAATGGGCCGCTTTTTGCTTGTGGACAGTTTGACAGGGATCAAGGCGCGGGCGCTCCCATTCTGTCAGGATCGCAGAAATAGGAGATGTATCATGCTGAAAGTAACAAAGACCGCCCCGAACCGCGTCGAGATCGATCTCAAGGGCGAGCTTGATGCCGCCTCGATGGCCATAGGTTTGGACGAATTGATTGCTGTGTCAGCAGACGTTGAGAACGGACAGATTCTGTATCGTATTCCAACCTTCGCAATGCCAAGTCTGAGCGCGCTCGCCGTCGAGTTTACGCGCTTGCCAAGCCTGATTGGTCTACTCAGCAAGTATGACCGCTGCGCGGTTCTGACGGACGTCGAATGGCTGCGGTCGGCGGCTGAGTTCGAAGGCGTCCTGATCCCCGGATTCGAGGTCAAAGCCTTTACCCTTGATGACGAGGCTGCGGCACTGGCGTGGCTGGACGCCGATTAGAGCCAGTCGCGCAGGATCGGGATCAGCGGTATATCGGCAGGCGGCATCGGATAATTGCGCAACTCGTTCGCGCGCACCCATTTGAGCGCCTGCCCCTCGCGTGATTGCGGCGTGCCGTTCCAGCGCCGACAGGCAAAGAGCGGCATCAAGAGGTGGAAATTCTCGTAGGTGTGGCTCGCAAATGTCAGCGGAGCGAGGCAGGAGGCCCAAGTGTCGATGCCGAGTTCCTCCTGCAACTCGCGTATCAGGGCGACCTCGGGGGTTTCGCCCGCCTCGACCTTGCCACCGGGAAATTCCCAGAGGCCCGCCATAGATTTTCCCTCGGGGCGCTGGGCGAGCAAGACCCGCCCGTCGCTGTCAATCAGGGCGACCGCCGAAACGAGGACCGTTTTCACGAACGGTAATCCGCGTTGATGCTGATGTAACCGTGGGTCAGGTCGCAGGTCCAGACAGTGCTGGTCCCATTCCCGATGCCGAGGTCGACACCGATCTCCAGCTCCTGATTTTTCATATAGGCGCTGGTCGCTTCTTCGGAATAGCTCGGCGCGCGCCATCCGTTCTCGGCCACGGTGATATCGCCGAAACGGATGCTCAGACGGTCACGGTCAGCGGCGGCACCCGACTTGCCAACTGCCATGACAACACGGCCCCAGTTTGCGTCCTCGCCGGCGATTGCGGTCTTCACGAGCGGCGAGTTTGCGATAGCGAGGGCGACTTTGTTGGCGTCGGCATCGTCCTTTGCGCCTTTGACAGCGACGGTCACAAACTTGGTTGCCCCCTCACCATCACGCACGACCTGATGGGCAAGGTCGAGCATCACGGCATGAACCGCGTCCGCGAAATCGGCATTTCCGGTCACATCAATGCCCGACTTGCTAGTCGCGGCCATGATCAGGCTGTCCGAGGTCGAGGTATCGCTGTCCACGGTGATGCAATTGAAAGTCTTGGCGTTATTGGTCGAGACGATGGCCTGCAATGCCGCCTGATCAATCAGCGCGTCGGTAAAGATATAGACCAGCATCGTCGCCATATCGGGTGCAATCATGCCTGAGCCTTTGGCGATCCCTGCGATCTTGACGGTCTTGCCGCCAATTTCCACCTCGGCCATCGCGCCTTTGGGGAAAGTGTCGGTTGTCATGATCGCGCGGGCGGCGTCCGCGATGCCCGCTGCGGACTGATTTTCATTGAGTTCGGCGATCTTGGCAATGATCCGGTCGTGGGGCAGAGGCTCACCGATCACGCCTGTCGATGCGGTAAAAACCTGCGCCTCGGGAATGCCTGTCGCGGCGGCCACGGCCTGCGTCACTGCTTTGACCGATTCCACACCACGCCCGCCGGTAAAGGCGTTCGAGTTCCCGGAGTTCACCAGAATGGCAGCACCGCTGCTCGCGTCGCCGCCAAGCTTGGCCTGGCAGTCCAGAACCGGTGCCGACCGCGTCGAAGAGCGTGTAAAGACACCCGCCACAGCACTGCCGGGGGCCAAGAGCGCAAGCATCACGTCAACACGGTTCTTGTATTTCACGCCAGCGGCGGCTGCAGCGAATGTGACACCTTCGATGGAAGGCAGATCAGGAAAGGCGGCAGGCGCCAGCGGTGATACGGTCATGTTTACTGATCCAAAAGCTCGAGGTTATCGAGGAGATTGACGTCAAATGCACCTTCTTCAGGAAGCACGATAGTTGTTGCTGCGGCAAGCTCTTCCAGACGGGCGGTGATTGCTGCTTCCTGCAACTCGGCCGTCAACTCGCGGCGCATCTGGTCAAGCGTCGGCTGCGGCTGCACGCGGCGTTCGTTCAGTGTGGCGATATGCCAGCCGAACTGGGTCTGGAACGGCTCGCTGACGGCCCCGACCTCGAGTGCTGTGATCTGGTTCTCGAACTCGGGCACCATCGCGCCTAGACCGAACCAGCCAAGGTTGCCCCCGTTCGGACCGGTCGGGCCTGTCGACATCTCCTGTGCGACAGCGGCAAAGTCTTCGCCCGCATCGACGCGCGCCTTGGCGGCGGCTGCATCTTCCTCAGTCTCGAGCAGGATGTGCGAGGCGTTGAATTCGGGGATTTCCTCTGCATTTGCAAAGCGTGCCTCAGAGGCGGCGGCGATGTCATCCTCGGTGATGGATGTTTCTGCAATCTCGGTCACGATGTCAGCAGCCATCAGTGCGCGACGCTCGTTCGAGAGCGTGTACTCGATCCGCGAGCTAAGCTCGCCCATGACGTCAGCAAGCAGCTGCTGCTGGACCAGCTGGTCCACCAACCCGTTGAACAGGATCTCATTTGGGAACTGCGCATACTGTGGCGGCAGGGCTGTCCGTGCGATGATGACCTCGCCCAGTGTGATCTCGGTTTCACCGACAGTTGCAACGACGGTATCCGCTGTCACATCCTGAGCGAACGCACCGCTTGCCATCATTGTCGTGAGGGCTGCAGCACCCCAAAAAGTCACATGTTTCCGCATTAGACGTTTCCTTGTTTGGCCGCACCAGCGCGCGGCGTTGACACTCCAGATGCGGGCCCTTACATCCCTTGAATGCCCCGAGGGGGCGCCATGCATCAGCAGCTTTTGGCCCTTTTTATGTGGCCCGCGACTGGCCTACAAGCGACCTCCTCTCAAATAGACGTCAGACAGGCGCATCCGCGCCGCCGGAGAGAACATGCTGGGTTTCGGAACTGTTGCCAAAAAGGTGTTTGGCACCGCAAACGACCGCAAAGTCAAAGCCGTGCGTCCCTTGGTGGAAAAGATCAACGTGCTCGAGTCCCAGTTCGAGGCGCTGAGCGACGACGGGATCAAGCAAAAGACCGCAGAACTGTCCGAACGCGCAAAGGGTGGCGAGAGCCTTGATGCCCTGCTGCCCGAGGCATTTGCGAACTGCCGCGAAGCTGCCCGCCGCGCGCTGGGTCTGCGCGCCTTTGATACACAGTTGATCGGCGGCATCTTCCTGCATCAGGGCAACATTGCTGAAATGAAGACCGGTGAGGGTAAGACCCTTGTTGCGACATTCCCCGCTTACCTGAACGCGCTCACTGGCAAGGGCGTGCATGTGGTCACTGTCAACGACTACCTCGCCCGCCGCGACGCAGAATGGATGGGCAAGGTCTTTGGCGCGCTGGGCATGACAACCGGCGTCGTCTACCCGCAGCAGCCAGAGGCCGAAAAGAAAGCGGCCTACGCCTGTGACGTGACCTATGCTACGAACAACGAGCTGGGCTTTGATTATCTGCGCGACAACATGAAGTCGGAACTCAGCCAGATGTTCCAGCGCGACCACAACTTTGCGATTGTGGACGAGGTCGATAGCATCCTGATCGACGAAGCGCGGACACCGCTGATCATCTCTGGCCCCGCGCAGGACCGCAGCGAACTTTATGTCTCGATCGACAAGATCATTCCCGACGTTCAGGAAGAGCACTTCACCCTCGACGAAAAGTCCCGTCAGGCGACCTTTACTGATGAGGGCAACGACTTTCTGGAGCAGAAACTGGCCGAGGTCGGGCTGCTACCGGAAGGGCAGTCGCTTTACGATCCCGAAAGCGCCACGCTGGTTCACCACGTCAACCAGGGTCTGCGGGCGCATAAGCTGTTTACGAAAGACAAGGACTACATCGTTCGCGATGATGAAGTGGTCCTGATCGACGAATTCACCGGCCGTATGATGGTCGGGCGCCGTCTGTCTGACGGTCTGCATCAGGCCATCGAAGCCAAGGAAGGCTGTTCCATCAAGCCGGAGAACGTGACGCTGGCCTCTGTGACCTTCCAGAACTACTTCCGCCTTTACAACAAACTTGGCGGCATGACTGGTACCGCTGCGACCGAAGCCGAGGAATTCCGCGAGATCTACAACCTCGGCGTGGTAGAGATTCCGACAAACAGACCCGTCGCCCGTGTTGACGAGGACGATCAGGTCTACCGGACTGCAAAAGAGAAATACGACGGGATTGTCACTGTCATCAAAGAAGCCCACGCCAAGGGTCAGCCGATCCTTGTCGGCACAACCTCGATCGAAAAGTCAGAGGCGCTGGCCGCCATGCTGAAGGGCGAAGGGCTGAGCTTTAACGTGCTGAACGCACGCCAGCACGAGCAGGAAGCCCAGATCGTCGCCGACGCTGGCAAGCTCGGTGCGATCACCATCGCCACGAACATGGCTGGTCGCGGCACCGACATTCAGTTGGGCGGCAACGTCGAAATGCGCGTGATGCAGGCGATGGCCGCAGATCCGAATGCCGATCCCGAAGCGCTGCGCGCGCAGATCGAGGCGGAAGTCGCGGACGAAAAGGAAAAGGTGAAACAGGCCGGTGGTTTGTTCGTTCTGGCGACAGAGCGTCACGAAAGCCGCCGCATCGACAACCAGCTGCGCGGCCGTTCCGGCCGTCAGGGTGACCCGGGCCGTTCGGCCTTCTTCCTGTCGCTGGAAGACGACCTCATGCGCATCTTCGGTTCCGAGCGTTTGGACAAGGTCCTTTCGGGCCTGGGCATGAAAGAGGGCGAAGCAATCGTCCACCCGTGGGTAAACAAGTCGCTTGAGCGTGCACAGGCCAAGGTCGAAGGCCGTAACTTTGACATCCGCAAGCAGCTTTTGAAGTTTGACGACGTGATGAACGAGCAGCGGAAGGTCATCTTCAGCCAGCGCCGCGACATCATGGAAGCCAAGGATCTTTCCGAGATCGTCAAAGACATGCGCGATCAGGTTATCGACGATCTGGTCTATACCTATATGCCACCACGCAGCTACGCGGATCAGTGGGATACCGAAGGACTGCAAGCCGCCGTCAAAGACCAGATCGGTCTGGATGTGCCTGTGGCTGAATGGGCCGCAGAAGAGGGTGTTGACGACGACAACATCCGCGAGCGTCTGGAAGAGGCAGCAGACAAGTACATGACCGAAAAGGCCGAGGCCTTCGGCGACGACACAATGCGTAGCGTTGAAAAGCAGATCCTGCTGCAAACGATCGACGCCAAGTGGCGTGAACACCTGCTGACGCTCGAACATCTGCGCTCGGTTGTCGGTTTCCGTGGCTATGCCAACCGTGATCCCCTGAACGAATACAAAACCGAAGGCTTCCAGCTGTTCGAGACAATGCTCGACAGTCTGCGGACAGATGTGACCAAGAAACTGGCGCAGATCCGTC